>NZ_JBJJLN010000008.1:0-147109 GCF_046230725.1 Pseudomonas sp. KCJK9000
AAGTACAACTTCGGTTTTGTCGATCCCTACTTCACCGAAGACGGCGTTAGCCTGGGTTACAACCTGTTTTACAGCACGACTAATTACAGCGACTACTACGATGACGGGGTTTCATACTACGCAATCAACAGCTATGGGGCAGGCGTCAACTTCGGTTACCCCATAAACGAAACGTCGCGCCTGACCTATGGCCTGACCCTGCAGCACGATGACATCAACCCAGGCACCTACAGCGCCGACGAGATCTACGACTTCATCGAGCGCGAGGGCAAGAGCTTCAACAACCTCAAGGCCTCGATCGGTTGGTCCGAGTCGACACTGAACAAAGGCGTGCTCGCCACTCGAGGCCACTCGCAGTCCCTGACACTGATGGCCACCACGCCTGGCAGCGACCTGTCGTTCTACAAACTCGACTATACCGGGCAGACTTTCCTGCCCTTGAGCAGCGACACCACGCTGCGCCTGCACAGCACGCTAGGCTACGGTAACGGCTACGGCTCCACCGATGGCCTGCCATTCTATGAAAGCTACACCGCCGGCGGCCAAGGCACGGTGCGCGGGTTCAAGGACGGCACCCTCGGCCCGCGCAGCACCCCTGCCACCGGCAACTATGCTAACGCCGGCCAAGCCTACTACTCTGACCGAGACACCGATGTGCTTGGCGGCAATATCCTGGTGACTGGCGGCGCCGAGTACCTCTTCCCGATGCCTTTCATCAAAAATCAGAGTCAGCTGCGCAGCTCGGTTTTCGTCGACGCGGGCAACGTCTACTCCGACAAGTGCTACCTCTCCACGACCCAAGGGTGCGGCAACGTCGACTTGAACCAATTGGCTGTATCCCTGGGCGTGGGGGTCACTTGGTACAGCCCCCTGGGGCCGCTGAGCTTCAGCCTGGCAGCACCGCTGAAAAAGCCGGACAACGCCGAGACGCAAATCTTCCAGTTCTCGCTGGGGCAGACCTTCTGATGCAAGGCCTGCAAATTACCGGCTTTTACCCTCGCTTAACCCAAGTTCACAGTAGCTTTGGCTAAGCTCAAACCCATATGACAAGCCTTTCAGGTAACCACATGCCCCCCTTCGCCCCCACTGCGCTGGCCACGGCACTGCACGACGACAGCCACACATCGCTGCTCGATCTGGTGCAACGCCACCTTGCCGCCCTGCTCGGCTCGCGCTATACGATCACCCTGGCCGTCAGTGGTGATGTACCTGAACAGTACCACTTGGCCATTCAACACAGCCAAAGCGGCGTATCGCTGGAAGACAGCGGCAAGATCGACTCAGGTTTGGCCGAACGGCTGGTTGCCATGGGCGCTCAGGTCAAAGCCATGCTCGAGTCAGACACATTCGCGCGCATGAGCAGCCATGACCCGACACGGCCACTGGTCTGGTTGAAGGGTATTGAGCCACCAATACACTGAATAACCAGAACTTTTCGCCCATAACTTGTCTATCTGCGCATATTCAACGACAACCTTGGGGGTTGCCTGAGTCATGAAATTCATCCTCCCGCGCGTGCTCTTCGCTGGCCTGCTGGCCTTGGCGTCGATTGCCCCGGCGTCCGCCAGGCCAGCTAGCACTGCAGCATTGGCCCTGCCCGATCAAACCGTAGTTCAAGCGCCAACCGTACGGGCCGAGAGCCCATGGCCGAGCGTTGCCAGGGTTGCCGAGGGTCGTCCGGGGCCGCTGCTGGCTCATGATGACCGCTATTGGCGGGACGGACGCTGGCACTATCACAGCCAAGACCGCCGCCGCGAAGAATGGCGCCGGGCACAGTGGCGGCGCGAGCAGGCACGGCGCGAGGCCGAGCGCCGCCGTGACTGGGAACGCCGCCACGAACGCGCACATCACTACCAGTACGATCGCCACCACTACCGCCGCTGAGCATCCAACCAACGGGCGCCATTGGGCCCTGGCCGCACTACGCCGTCGGAATGGGCAATAGCCCAATCCGACCTAGCTTTGCTGCCCCCTGCCAGGGGGGCTACCAAGTGACGGTGCGCTTGCTGCTCACTGGCGTGGCGCCGCTATCAAGCTTGGGCTCGCGGACAAGGTTGCGGAGCATCAAGTACCCTCAGCGGCGCGATAGCAGCTTGGCCAAAAGGAACGTGGCCATTACCGCAAGCACCACGGCGGCGGCAATCGATGGCACGCTGCCCCACTGCTCAAGAGTCCCCTTGACCATCAGATAGAAGCCCAGCACACCCACGGCACCTATGGCGTTGCCGCGAACGATTGCACCCAGTTCACGGTGCCCTCCCTGCACATGGGCAAATACCGCCAGTGGCCAGGCGATGACCGGAATCGGCGCCAATAGCCCGCTGGCCACAGGACCGAGCCATTGGGCGCTTGCGGTGATCGCCAGCAAAAGTGCAGTGGCCGTCAGCATGCGCATCGGGATCACCCAGCGTGGCATTTGCACGACCTTGGCAGCACTGCCGGGCGCCGGTTGCGACGTCGCAAGGATGATCGCACTCAACAGTGCCAGGGTCACCCCCACTGAAAGTACGACCGATCCCAGATGGCTCATCAGCAGCGCCGCTGCGGCATAAACCGCCATGGCGGTTATGCAGCCAGGCAATGCCCCAATACGCCGTGTGACCAAGAAGTAGAACAGGTAGGTTGCCTGTACCGCCGCCAGACCGGCCAAGGCGCCAGGTACGGCCTGCAGGGCAAAGCCAGGGCCCTGCTCAAGGCTGAGAAACAGCACCACCAAGGCTGATGTCACCGGCAGCCCGGACAATAGGCCACCAATTTGCGTGCCCCAGCGCCTGGCTGCCAGCGAGATGGCCAGCATGAGAGTGGGGGTGATGAGGAACTTGAGGTAGAGGGCGGTCATTGGCGCTGGTGCGTGTGAGTAAGAGTAGGGCCTGGTGGGCGGCGACCCAATGCTAAACGATGCGCAAAGGCTTTTCGCGGTTTATTCATTGCCCTGCCAACATGAGTTGGGCCATCACCTCGGCGCGCGAGGTCACGTTGCCGAAGTGGTGCTTCCACAGGTCTATGCCCAGCTTGCCAGAGCGGTCTAGCGATGAGCCAACGGTGAGGTCGGTCACCAGGGTCGGGCACAACCCGGCATCGAACAAAGCGAAGCCTGCGGCCAGCACGCAGGTTTCGGTCTGCATGCCGCAGACAAGCACGCGCTCGACGCCCATCTGTTTGAGGTGAGCGATTGCCTCGCTGGTCTGGCCATAGCCATGCTTGACGAACACGTGGTCGACTTCGACCAGGCACTCATCTTCACTGGCCGGGTGCCAACCCAGCTGGCGCTGGAACGGCGTCACCTGTTCATCGTGCAGTTCAACCGAAGCCACCGCGGGTATGCTCGCCGACAGCAGCCTGATCCCATCGACCAGCCACTCCGGGGGGCTGAAGGTCGACTGGACATCAACGATGAGCAGAACCTGCTGCATGAACGACTCCTGAATGCTCGAAACGGTCGCGGAGTATATCTGCATCAATGGCTACTGGTGGAATCGGCCCGGCACTGTGTATGCTGGCTTCGCCCAGCCCGACCCATCGTATGCGCCTATGCCAGTTGACCTTCAAGCGCTTTACCCCAAGCTGATTCAGCTGATGCTGGACACCGTCTTCGTGGTCGATCGGGACAACATCATCGTTTTCGTCAGCAATGCCTGCCATGCGTTACTCGGCTACCGAGCCGACGAGTTGGTCGGTACGCCGATCACCCGTTACATGCATCCTGATGACCTCGACGCCACGCGCGCATCGATCGTGAGGGTGATGAACGGCCAGGCCCACAGCGACTTTCGCAACCGCTACCTGCGCAAGGACGGTGAGGTGGTGCATATCCTCTGGTCAGCATTCTGGTCCGATGAGGTTGGCGCCCGGATCGGCGTGGCACGCAATGTCACAGCACTGACTCAGGCCGAGCAGGCGTTGCGCTTTCTCGCCCACCACGACTCGCTGACCCGGCTTTGCAATCGCTCCCTGTTCAGCGAACGGCTGGCCGAAGCGGTGCGTCAGGCAGTTCCTTTTGCCTTGTTGTTTCTGGACATCAACGACTTCAAAGGCATCAACGACGTGCACGGGCATGCCATCGGCGACCGGGTGCTGTGCGAGGTCGCCCGGCGGCTGGAGGGGTGTGTCGGGCCTCAGGACACGGTGGCGCGTATGGGGGGCGACGAATTCACCGTATTACTGTGCGGTGTGCATGCCGGCACGGTGCCCGAGAAGACGGCGCAGATCCTCGCTGCCATGGCAGCCCCGCTGGCCAGCGAGCCCGATTCACTGCCCATGCCGTCCTGCAGCATTGGGGTGGCCTGCTACCCGGCCGACGGCTCCAGCATCGACGCGTTGCTCAACTGCGCCGATAGCGACATGTACCGCAACAAGCGGCGCAGGTCTTTCCCAAGGTAGGGCTTTGCCGGCAACGGCTGCGCACGGGCGATCTGCTGTGGCATGCTTTGCGCCCGCAACACACCCCCACACAGGTACATCGTCATGACCCAAGCCACCGACCAGGCATTCTACGACCGCGCCGATGCGCATATCGACCTGGCCAATCAGCAGATCGATACCCTTGCCGACGTCGGCAAGGTCAGCGCCTCGATGACGTTTGCCGCCAGCCGTTTCAGCGCCTGGATCAGCGCCCGTAACTTCAAGTCCGGCGCGGAAATGGCTGCTGCACGCGAGGAAATCGTCAAGTACTTCAGCGACCAGTACCGCATGATGCTTGAGGACAACGTCGACGAGTACATCGATCAGTTCGACCACTACGTCCTTGGCAAACAACGCTGAACGTCAAACCCGGAAACGCCCCACCAACGCCGTCATTTCCCCGACCAGCCCGGACAACGCCTGGCTGGCCTGGCGTGTCTGCTGCGCGCCTTGCGCCGAATGCCCGGACAACTCGCGGATATTCAACAGGTTGCGGTCAACTTCACGGGCCACTTGCGCCTGTTCTTCCGCTGCACTGGCAATCACCAGGTTGCGCTCGTTGATTTCACTGATGGCACTGTAGATGCCCTCCAGCGCTTGGCCCGAGGCCAGGCTCACTTCAAGCGTTGACTGGGCGCGGCTGGTACTGGTCTGCATCGAGGCCACTGCCGCTTCGGTGCCCTGCTGCACGCGGCCGATCATTTGTTCGATTTCCTGGGTCGAGGCTTGGGTACGGTAAGCGAGGGTGCGCACTTCGTCGGCCACCACGGCAAAGCCGCGCCCGGCGTCTCCGGCACGGGCCGCCTCGATGGCCGCGTTCAGCGCCAGCAGATTCGTCTGTTCGGAGACAGAACGGATCACTTCCAAGACTTTGCCAATGTCCCGCACCTGCCCGACCAACTGCTCCAGATGGGCACTGCTGGTCTGGATCTCGTCGGTCATGGCCTGGGTACCATCGATGTTCTCGCTGACTTGCTGGCGACTTTTTTGCGCCAACTGATTGGATTGCTGGGTAGCTTGGGAAGTGGTGACAGCGTTACGCGCCACCTCCTCTACGGCTGTGGTCATTTCAGTGACGGCGGTGGCAGCCTGTTCCAGCTCCTGACCCTGTTGCCGAAGGTTTTCTGCGCTTTGCTCGGTAACGCTGTTCAAGGCATGCGCTGCGTCGGACAGTTGCCGGGTGCAGTTGCTGATACTGCCCAGCGTTTCACGCTGACTCTGCTGCATGCGCTTCAGCTCATGGAACAATTGCCCGATCTCGTTGCGTTGATGCACCTGGACCGGCACGCTGAGGTCGCCGCCGGCAATTCGTTGGAAATGCAACCCAGCCTCACGCAGCGGGTGCAATACCCGTTTGGCGATGAACGCCCAGCACAGCGCCGCGAGCAACAAGGTCACCGCCAGCAACCCCAGGCTCAGCAGTTGCGCGCGCGCCAGGCGGCGGTCGGACTCCTGCATGATCTGCTGGCCGCGATCGCCCAGCGCAGCCACCAATTGCTGGCGCAGCGCCTGCAGCCTACCCATGGCGTTTCCGGCATCGATGTTGACCTCAAAGTACGCGTCCAGCGAGCGTTGACGCGTGGCTTCGCGCTGGCCGGCGACGGCCTTGGCGTACTCGCCGAACGTCGCCTGCAGCTCCATTGCCAGCTTGCGCAGGGCCGGATCACGCATGTTTTCTACAAATTCATCCACCAGGCCCTGGCTCTTGCCTAGCAACTCGACCGAAAGTGCCATCCGCTTGTTCGCACTTTCTTCATGGTCACCTAGTTGCTCGATGAATCCTGAAGAGACGTTGGCACTGGAACGAATCGCCATCAACAGGGCATTGTTCAACCGGTCAGATTGATGAGCGGTCTGGTCCAGCTCGGTTATCTGCGCGTCGCTGCCTAACGCCGCACGCCAAGCACTGACGGTTGAAAACAACAAGGTCACGCTGAACAGCAACAGCACCCAGGCCATTCCGGTACGAATTTTCAGGTTGGCAAACATGCAAGCAGTACTCCTTCAGTGCTGGTTGTCACCACGTTGGGTCGAAATTTCGACGGTGGGTGAGCAGCTATCGGAGAGGCTGACGCATGCTTGAGAGCATGGCAGGTGCTTGTGTTCGATAAACGAACGAATCTTGCCTACGCCTTGCATCGGCGTGCCCATACGTGCAAGGGTAAAAAAGGAACGTCAGTCACCAGAGAAGGAAAACCCTTACCTTATGCTTGGAATCACACGTATCCATCGCTATGTGCGCCCATTGTCCGCCACCCCTTCGGCAGCCAGTGGGCGTGAATTCAAAGCCAACGCCATCACCCGCCTTGCTTCAAAGCTCACCACCCTCCTCTGCACTCCTCGCGCCGTTCCGCCCTACCTCTGCGTAGCGCCCCAGCGCCCCCCTGTCGACCGCCTACCCCCTACCTGACTGGCCACGCTGCAGTGCGTGCTTTCACACGTCATTCATTCACCGAAGACGTACGGTTTCCTGCCAACCTAAAAGGGGCGACAGCCAATGATCTTGTTTCAGGGTAAAAAAATTCTCAGCGCCATCTTCGACATGGATGGCACGATGTTCGACACCGAGCGCCTGCGGTTCAAGACGCTCAAACAGGCCTCACTGGAAATCTTTGGCCGGGCGCTAAGTGAGCAGACGCTCATAGGTTCGCTGGGTTTGAGTGCGAAGAAAGCCGAAGCCCTTGCCAAGGCCCACAACGGCGAAGATTTCCCGTACGCACAGATTCGTCAGCGCGCCGATGAGCTGGAACTTGAGCATGTGCGCAATCATGGCGTGCCGATCAAGGCAGGTTTGCTGGAAGTGCTCGAGCGGCTGCGCAAATCCGGCCTGACCATGGCCGTGGCCACCTCCAGCCGCCGCGCGATCGCCGAGGAATACTTGATCAATGCCAACGTGCTCAAGTACTTCGACATCACCGTCTGTGGCGATGAAGTCAGCCAAGGTAAACCTCACCCAGAGATATTCCTGCAAGCGGCGCGGGCACTCAATTGCGCGCCAGAGCAATGTTTCATGGTCGAGGACTCGGAAAACGGGCTGCTCTCGGCTATCCGCGCCGAAGGCCAGGCAATTCTGATCGAAGACATCAAACCACCCGCGCCTGAGGTCAAGGCAGGCGCACTCAAGGCCTACCGCAGCATGCACGCGTTTCTTGCCGACCTGAGCGAGTGCGTGCCCGACCTGGGTATGCCAGAACTGGCCGAGCCTTTCCCCACCTCGTTCAATCAGTTCCGGGTGGGGATTCATGGTTTCGGTGCTATTGGCGGCGGCTATCTCACTCAGGTATTGGCCCACTGGGACGGCTACACGCGGCCTTGCGAGATCATCGCAGCGACCCGCTCGCCCATGCTCCGGGAGACCATTACCGCATTCGGCAGTTACAGCGTACGCTATGGGGCCAGCGCGTTCGACCAGACCATCGAAAATGTGCGCATGATCGACATGGATGATGAGCAGGCGGTCATCCAGATGTACAACGATTCGGAAATCATAGGCTTGAGCCTGCCTGAGCAAGCTATCCAGCAACAGGCCGCGGTAATTGCCAAGGGCTTGCTGCAACGCTTCGAGCGGCGGGGCCGCGAACTGACCTTGCTGATCGTGCTGAACAAGATCGGCGGCGCAGCATTCGTGCGGCGGCATGTGCAAACGCAGTTGGCAGCGCTCTGCGCTCCAGACATCGCCAGGCAGGTGCTGCTCAAGACGCATTTTGCCGAAACAGTGGTCAGCCGCATCGTGTCCAAGATCAGCAATGATGCGCTGGTTCGGCAATTGCGAATCAAGTCGCAGATGTTGCAGAACAGCCTGGAGGACGAGCAAGAGCCGGCGCGCCCAACTGCTGAATATCAGCGCCTGATCAGCCGCTTCAGGCCCTTTGCCCAATCCAGCAATGCCATGAGCCAGCTGCATTTGGTGCTGTTCAACAGCGAGCCGGACATGCCACTGTATGTCGAACGTGGCGGCGACCTGCTGGAGCGGCTGCGGCAGGTGAAGACCGTCAAGGACATCACCCCGATTCAGATCATCAAGAACCGTTTGTGGAACGGCCCCCATGCAATCATCGCTTGGTACGCCAGCCTGTTGGGGTACACCTGGGTCGGCCAGGGTATGGGTGATGACCGTGTCAGTGCCCTGGCGCAACGCCTGATCCACGATGAAGTGGCGCCCACGCTGGTGGCCGAGTACCCAGACTTGGCCGAAGTCGTTGCGCAGTTTGCCGATGTCTTTCTGGAGCGCTGCAAGCGCTCATTCAAAGACCCGTGCGCCCGTGTGGGGCGTGACCCGATGCGCAAACTGCAGCGTAACGAGCGAATCTTCAGCAGCATCGACTTGGCCAACAAGCACGGCATTGCCACACCCGCCCTGGCTCAGGGGGCGGCACTGGCCATTCATTATGCGTTGCGCTGCAACTCGGCCAAGGACCGCGAGGCCCAGCGCATGAAGCAGTTGTACAACGCCAGCGGCGAACGGGTCGAAGCGGTGCTGACCCATGATGGCGATTACCACGGCAAGCCCTACCCTGGCCTGCATCCGGTTGAGGACGCGTCGATCATCGACAGTATCGCCGACAGTTTCCATCGTTTGCAGCAGCGCGACAGCGCTCAGTGGGCTGCAGCACCCGCAGCGCCGGTGGCAAAACGCAGTGCGCCCAATCACCAGCAACCTTGATGCCTTGCAAAGGCGGGCTCAATTTTCCGCTACTTGGGCGCTAAGCCACGCCCTGACCGCGCTCAGCGCTTGGGGCTCGTGCATGCGGCGGGGCCACACGAGGTAAAAGGCTTGGTCCAGCCTCAGACACTGAGCAAACACCTGCACCAGACGGCCGGCCGCGATGTCGGCCTTGACGAAAGCCAAGCTGGCCAGGGTGATGCCCTGCCCGCCGAGCGCGGCATCGATCGCCAAAGATGTCTGGTTGAAACGCACGGTTTTCGCAGTCGCTGGCGGGTGGCCTGGGAACAAGGCCGCGCTGAACGCTGGCCAGAAGTCGTGCCCGTCATGCAGGGCCACATAGCCCTGCAATGCGGCGAAGGTCTCGGGCTTACCCCGCTCAGCCAGCAACCCTGGGCTGGCCACTGCAACGATGCTCTGCTCCATCAAGCGTTCGACGTTCAACCCGCCACCAAATGGCGGTTGGCCGTATCGCACGGCGATATCAACGCCATCGGTGTGAAAATGTGAAAGTCGGTCGGTGGCCAGTAAGCGCAAGTCAATGTCGGGATGGGCCTCGGCGAAGTGACCGAGCCGTGGAATCAGCCACTTGGAGGCAAACGATGGCGTCACGCTGACCGTAACCTGAGATGGCGTCGGACGCAGCAAACGGGTGGCCTCGTCGATCATCCCCAGCGCGCTACGAATGCTCGCAGCATAGCTACGCCCGGCATCGGTCAAGCCTACGCCCCGTGGCAGGCGCTCGAACAGGCGAACTTGCAAGCTCGCCTCCAAGCCGCGCACCTGCTGGGCCACAGCTGCCTGGGTAACGCCCAGTTCCTCTGCGGCGAGGCGAAAGTTCAGTTGACGCGCCACCACTTCGAACACGCGCAGCGCATTGAGTGAAGGCAACCCAGGGAAGCCTGCAGGCATGGTAAGGATTTCAATCGGCCAAGGTCTGCCGAGGCTACCGCTATCACTGGCTGTTTGGAAGCAGCCTTGTTGCCTCAGCGGGGGCCCTATGGATGCGGGTCAAAGGCCAAGGGGGCTAGGCACGATGTACAATGCAGCGACATTTGCTGCACATCAGAGATGGACGATGAACCGCCAGAAGAAACTCAAACAATTGCTCAAGGCTCACCAGAAAAAGGCCAATGCCAAGCTGGCCCCCAAAAGCAACAAACCCAAGTACATCAGCAAGGCCGACCGGCTGAAACTGCAGGCCGAAACCATAGACGGGGCTGGCACCGATCGCCTGGCCGAGCAAGGCTAGCTACCAAGGGTGCCTGGATTGCCCTTGCTAGGTGAACCTGCGCCTGTAGCGATTGCTTACGGCCTGAGCGAACGCGGCAGATTCACTCGCTGCCCTGACGCTTGGCGGTCTTTTTGGCAATGGCCTTCATTCGCGCGGCAGCTCGCTGCACAGTAGCCATTTTCTCCGGGCGTTTCATGCCGCGCCACTTACGGATTTCCTCGCGGGTGCGACCACAGCTCACACACAGCTCGCTGTTGAGCTGGCAAAGCGACACGCAGGGGTTTTCGATGTCTTTAGCCATGGCAGGCTCCGATTGCGGGCGCGGATCATACCTTGAATGAGCCCGCACCCATACCCTTTGCCATTCATGCTAGAGCAGCGCGCCTACTGTCGCTGCTGACCTCGAACTGCCCCACTAGCTTCTGCAACTTACCGGCATTGACCCTCACCGTCTCTGCACTGCTCTGTAGCACCACGGTTGTCTGGCGCATCTGGTCGGAGGACTGGTTCACCTGCTCGATGGTCTTGCCGTATTGCACACTGCGCCGATTCAACTGCTGAATGATTGCGAACATCGCCTCGACCGCCTGGTGCAATTGCACGTTTTCCGATGACGCATCTTCAGCCAGGCGCAGGCTGTGATCGACATCGCTTACCCCGTGCTCCATGTAGCTCACAGCCTGCTGCGTTTCTTCCTGCAGCCCACCGACCATGTGCCTTATGTCGTCGGCCGCACGCGATGTCCGCGCCGCCAGGCTGCGCACCTCGTCGGCCACCACCGCGAAGCCCCGGCCGTGCTCGCCAGCGCGTGCGGCCTCTATGGCCGCGTTGAGCGCCAGCAGGTTGGTCTGATGGGTGATATCACTGATCAACCCGGTGATAGCCCCAATCTGGCCCATACGGTTGTCCAGCGACTGCACGCTCGCTGAGGAACGTGCGACCACATCGCGAATCGACTGCGTACCGGCCTGCACCGCCTGGAAATCCTCACGGGCCCGGGTGACCACCTCATCCATGGCTTGTTTCATCTGTTCGGCGCTGACCGAAGCCTGCTGTAACTCTCCCAGTTGTTCTTCCATGATGATCATCATCTGGTGCACCGACTCGCAGACATCAGCGCAGGTCATGCTCGCCTCATGGCTTCGGCCCAACATCATCCGGTTAGTGGACCCCACGGTGCGGCTAGCCTTCACCACTTGCCCGACCACCGCATCCAGGCGGTCGATGAAACTGTTGATCCAACGCGCCATATCGCCGGTTTCATCATTGGCCAGGGCTTGTGGGTCCAGACGCTGGCGTAGATTACCTTCACCTTCGGCAATGGTACGTAGTACACCGCTCATGCCATTGAGCCGCGCAGCCAAGCGCTTAGGCCCCAGAGCACTGAATGTCAGCGTGGCGATGAGCATGCCCAGGGCCGCAATGGCATCGTTCCACCCCTGGGGCAGCCCGGCGTAATGCTGAACCAGAAAGTTGCAGCCAAATAGGCCAGCCATAATCGCCACATAGGGCTTCATCAGCCCGTAACTGAGCGAGCGTCTGCGGTACACCTCCTCAAGGTCGGCTTCACACATCATGCCCCAGCGGTCGGGTGAGCCAGGCAGCTGGAAGGTAACGCCTTTGCCTACCACCGGCACATGCCGATAGTCCGAGTAGCCTGGGTAAGTCACGAATAGGTTGGCGCCATGGCGAATGGTTTCCCGCACGCCGGGGTGCAATTGGCCAGTCGATGGGTCGGTAAAGCGCAGCTCAAGCTCGGTATGACGGCGGACCTGCACCGTACTCCATGGAGTACGCACGCCGCCCTTGAGGTTCTCGCCATGGGTGAAGGTGCCATCCTCGAAACGCGAGCGCGACAACGCAGTGCCTGGCTCGATGGTTGGGTCAAAACGTGCTTGGGCCATGAACAAATAGTTGTCGCCAGATTCGGCGTATATATGCCCGGCTTCACGCTGGATGAGATCGCCGAGCACATCGTTGGGCACACGGCCGCAAAGGCAGCCTACGGTGGTACCACCGCGTTGGATCGGTTGATAGAACATTAACGTGACTTCATCGTGAAAGCGTGAGGAAGACGGCCCGATTTGCAACGTCAACGGGTCGCTGTACGGCCCGTGCAGGAAAGGCGCCTTCAAGCCTTCGGCCAAGGCATCAAGCTGTGCGCTTTTCGAGTTGCCGCGCCCATCCCAGGTAGACACCATCACATCACCCGTCAGGTCCACCACACACAGCTCGGAAAAATCTTCAGCCTGGGCCAGCTTGTCCACTAGTAGCGCGCGGTCGGCCTGCGTGGAGCTCTGCGCTAATTGCTGCGCCAGCTCTGCCAGGTGCTCCCACTGCTCACTGGCCCAGTTGTGAAGCAACTTTACGCGGGTCTTTGCAATTGCTTCGAAGGTCTGTTCGACCACTGGGTATTGCGTGCGATTTAGCCGGCAAGCCCAGGCCATCTTGAGCTTGCCCGCACTACCGAACCACGGCAACCAACGTTTTTCTTTAGAAGACAACTGCATGGAACGGCTTGAAAGCGACATTTTATTCACCACATGCGACATCATATGGCCAAGTGATAGCAATTTGTACGCCAACTCGTATGCAAGCTAACGATCTGGCATTAACGGCCCTTGGACCCCACGCTCGAGCACCAACTCGGTGCGCATTGCTCGATATGCACCGTCAGTGGGCCCCCTGCCGGCAAGATAATTTTCACACCCACTTCACTGAGGGGCCACAACACCGAAGATAAGGTGCTGCCAGCCTTATCCTTGGAGTGACAGCATGCTGGAACATGTAATCGCGTTGCCCCTACGCAGGCTGCACCTTAAAAGTCGCAAGCTGCCGATCATCTGGCTGCTTGCCATGCTGGTGGCAGCGTCCGCACTGGGCCTCATGTATGGCTTTTCCTCCCGCGTCACCAACCTGGGTAGCTCGCAAGCCCTGACCGAGGGTATCCGTAACGCCTGGCACAACGGCGATATGATCCTTCTGGTTCGCCATGCCGAACGCTGCGACCGCTCCAATCATGCCTGCCTGGGCGACTCTGCCGGCATTACCGTGGACGGCAGCCGGGCCTCTGCTATGGTCGGTGACGGTATACGCCATTTGGGCCTGGTCGGTGCCGACATCTTCACCAGCCACGAAGCGCGCACCCAGCAGACCGCCTCGTTCGCCTTCGGCAAAGCTGTGGAAACCCAACAGTGGCTGGCGCGCTGCGACAGCAGCTTTGCCGATGCCGTGTTGGCTCATAAAAGAGAGGGGCATAATCTGGTGCTGGTCACCCACAGCGGCTGTATCGACCACCTGGAGCGTAAGTTTGGCGTAGCCGGTGGCGAACGCTCTGCTGGCTATGCCAGTACCCTGTTCGTCAGCAGTTCAAGCCATGGCACAGCTCACCTGCTCGGGCAGCTCAATGCCAATCAGTGGCCAGCATTTACCAGCCACGCAGGGAGCTAGGCATGCCTGCATCATCGATAACCAAGTTTTACCTCCACAACCTGGTCGTACCACTGTTGCTGGCAGCGGTTGTGTTCTTGATGTTCGATCTTACCGAACTGGACCGCTGGATCAGCAATCAGCTCCTCGACCCCGCCACCGGCCAGTTTTCACTGCTGCACGACCCGGCGTTCGAGAAACTGACGCATAAATGGCCACGCATCCTGCCGAACTGGACTGGCGAAGCGGCAATCGTCGGATCACTGCTGTCGTTCATCTGGCCATGCCTGGCAAAGCATCCCGATACATTGATCACCCGCGGCCTGGATGCCAGCAGAGTCACCCCGGCTCTACGCTTCACCAGCGCGCACCGTCGTGATTTTCTGTTCGTGGTGGCGGCGTTCGCTTTGAGCACGACCGTGATTCATTACCTCAAGAGCCATACCGGCGTGTACTGCCCGGTGGAAACTACGCTCTACGGTGGCGCCGAAGCGCGCGTTGAATGGTACGAGAACTTGCGCTGGTTCAGTAAGGCTGGCGAAGGTCGCTGTTGGCCTGGCGGCCACGCGTCCAGCGGTTTCACTTTGCTGGCACTGTACTTCGTGGCCCTGCGCCACCGTTGGCAACACGCACGCAAGCTGCTGGTGGGCATTTTGCTGATCGGTTTCGTCTACGGCACCACCCGCGTGCTACAGGGCTGGCACTATATGTCGCACACGTTCTGGGCCGGGATATTCGTATGGTTGACCACCTGGGCCACTGCCCTGGCTTTCTATGGGCGTGAGGCGCTGCAAGCCCCGCGCAGACAAGGCGACGCTGGACGCCTATGCTTGAGCACTCACCTCGCCCAGGAGCAGCGGCATGACGACATCCGACGATGACGTGTTGAGCAGCTGGCAACTGAACGCCAGTGCCTGGATAGACGCAGTGCGCGGCGGCGTCATCCAGAGCCGGCTGCAAGTCACCGACCAGGCAGTGCTGCTGGCGATTCTTGGGCGCCAGCCTGAGCGAGTACTAGACGTCGGCTGCGGTGAAGGCTGGTTACTCAGGGCCTTGGCTGACCGCGGTATCGAGGCGGTCGGGGTAGAGGGTGATGCAGGGCTGGTGGAAGCTTCGCGGGCCGCTGGGTCTGCGCAGGTGTACCACGCCAGCTATGGGCAGATAGCTGCCGCAGAGGTGGATATCGGAGCCGAATACGATCTGATCTGTGCCAACTTCGCGCTGCTGCAACAAGACGTTATCCCGCTGTTGGCGGCGACCAAAGAACTGCTGGTGCCTGGTGGGGCCTTGGTCATCCAGACTACGCACCCCTGGTGCGTGGCGAGCGATAACTATCAGGACGGCTGGCGCGTGGAAACTTTTGCAGGCTTTGCTGGCAACTGGCAGCCCATGCCGTGGTACTACCGGACGTTGGCCAGCTGGCTCACTGCGTTGCACATGGCGGGCTTCAGGCTGTTGAGCCTGCAGGAGCCACAGCACCCGCAAAGCGCAGTGCCACAGTCATTGCTGATGATAGC
This sequence comes from Pseudomonas sp. KCJK9000, assembly GCF_046230725.1. Classification (NCBI taxonomy): domain Bacteria; kingdom Pseudomonadati; phylum Pseudomonadota; class Gammaproteobacteria; order Pseudomonadales; family Pseudomonadaceae; genus Pseudomonas; species Pseudomonas sp. KCJK9000. Next base: position 15,245 of record NZ_JBJJLN010000008.1, read on the forward strand.
GGACTAACAGCCCTGCATGGCTCGGAGCAACTGGGTTGGGCGCCCGGCGCCCGCGAAAGCCGCAGGTGCAGCAACCCATCAACGCTGGGCGGTGCTCTGGGCCGCGGGTGGCGTCAGTTGCAACACGCGGTCGCGGCCGCCTTCGGCCAGCAGGTAACCCCCTTTGCCATCTGCGACGATCGACTGCGGCGCCTTGAGGAAGGTCAATACCACGTGCTGAATACCCTGCGCATCCACACGTAAGAGGCGTGCGCGATGAGTGTTGTCTTCACTGATCCACAAGCCCCGCTCGTCACACATCAGAAACGTAGGGTGACTCAGCCCCCGCACCACTACCGGGTCCCTACCGTCGTCGGCCAAGGCGCGCACGTTGCCACTGCCTTTTTCTGTATACAACAAGCGGCCATCGGCACAGCGAGTCAGCCCTTCGGCTTCGGTCAACCCCGCTCGTAGCACATCAAGCTTGCCGCTTGCCCAGTCGTAGCGCATCAGCCGGCCGTTGCCCTTGCGATCTTCGACTGCGTAAAGATGGTTACCATCGTTCCACAAGCCCTGCACACTTTCACCGTCGAACAGCTCGGTGAGCTGCCCATCGCGCGACAGGCTCACCGGCGCGCGCCCGCCCTCCTGGCTGAACACCCAGCCGCCTTTCACCGCGGCCATGCCGTCGGGCTTGGAAAGGTTATCGATCAGTACGACGCGGTCACCGCTGGCAGTGATTCTCAGAATGCTGCCTTTGCTGTCATCCAGTTCGCGGCTCACCAGCAGGCTGCCATCGGCCTGAGGCAGCAATGAGGCGGCCTTAGCCACATCACGGTGCAGCACCTGGACCTGCCAGCCATCAGCGGCCTGCACGGGGTAGAAAGACTGCCAGGCGAAAAAGCCCAAGGTGGCGACAATTAGGCAGGTGGTAGCAGTGAGCGCGATACGAACGCTGCGCCGGCGCAGGATGGGCATTGAAGGGCTCCTTGTTTTGGGCCCGAATCCTATCAAGAGGATGTGAAAATTTCGTCACGAACCGCCAAAAACACAAAACGATATAAAAATAGCTAAAAGATCTAACAGAATGGAATAAAAAAATTGAAGGCCGCATGCCAGCTCCTTAGGCTGAGGACATCGTGACCCACCTATCAGGAGCCATCTTTATGCCCTTCTCTGCTCTACGTCGCGTTTTGGTCGGCGGTATCATAGCCACGTTAGTCAGCAGTTTGCTGCCCTGCTCCAGTGCCCTGGCCGAAGACGCCAAGACACTGCGCATCGGTTATCAGAAATTCAACAGCATCAACATCCTCAAGGGCACCGGAGCACTGGAGAAAGCGCTAGCGCCGCTGGGTGTGAAGGTTAGCTGGCATGAATTCGCCGCAGGCCCGCAACTGCTCGAAGCACTCAGCACGGGTGCCATCGATCTGGGACATGCGGCAGATGCGCCCTCGGTATTCGCCCAGGCGGCGAACAAGCCGGTAATCTATCTGGCCGCCGAACAGCCCTATCCGCGCGGTATCGGGCTGGTGGTGCGCGAGCAAGACCACCTCACGTCAGTGCAGGACCTCAAAGGCAAACGCGTGGCGACGGGCCGAGGCTGGAACGCCCAGTACCTGCTAGCGGTGGCGTTGCAACAGGCCGGCCTGAGCTACAAGGACATAACCCCGGCCTATGTCAACAACGCCGCCGACGCAGTCGCCGCCCTGCAATCAGGCAGCGTGCAGGCGGCTACCTTATGGGACCCGTTCCTCGCTGCCGCCCAAAGCCAGCCGGGCTTGAAAAACCTGCGCGATGGCAGCGGCCTTTCCAACAACCGTACATTCTACCTTTCCACTACGTCCTTCGCGGACAAGCACCGCGACCTGCTCAAGACCTTCTTCAGTGAATTGAGCAAGGTCAGCCAGTGGGCCAATGCCAAGCCTGATGAGGTCGCAGCGCTACTGGCACCTCAGTTGGGTATCAACGCCGATGTATTGCAGGTTGCCAGCGAACGGCGCAACTACAATGCGGTTGCCATCACCCCGCAGATCATCGCTGAGCAACAAAGACTGGCCGACACCTTTGAAGGCCTTGGCCTGATTGCGCACAAGCTGCAGGTGGCCGATGCGGTCTACCCAGTTTCTCTATTGCCATGACCAGGGAGTGAAGGCAATGGCCCGCCCTATTCGCTTTAATGCGTTCAGCATGAACGCCGCCAGCCATCAGTCCCCAGGGCTTTGGCGACACCCACGCAACACCAGCGGGGCGTTCAACCGCTTGGGCTACTGGACTGACCTCGCGCAGTTGCTGGAGCGCGGGCTGTTCGACGCGCTGTTCATCGCCGATGTGCTGGGAATATACGACGTTTACCAAGGTGGCCCGCACGCGGCCCTGCGTGGGGGCGTGCAAGTACCAGTCAATGATCCATTGCTGCTGGTGCCGGCAATGGCGGGCGTCACTGAGCACCTGGGGTTCGGAGTGACTTTCTCGCTCACCTACGAGCACCCTTACCCATTCGCCCGACGCATGTCGACGCTCGATCACCTGAGCAATGGCAGAGTTGGCTGGAACATCGTCACCGGCTACCTCGACAGCGCCGCGCGTAACCTGGGCTCAGCGCGTCAACTGGGTCACGACCAGCGCTACGACCTGGCCGAGGAATACCTCGATGTGCTGTACAAACTGTGGGAGAAAAGCTGGGAAGACGATGCAGTACAACTGGATCGCGAGAGCGGCCGTTACATCGATCCGTCGAAAGTGCATCCGATCGGTCATGTGGGCGAGCACTTCCAGGTGCCGGGCATGCATCTGTGCCAGCCTTCGCCCCAACGCACGCCGGTGCTGTTCCAGGCCGGTGCCTCAGCACGCGGTCAGCAGTTCGCCGCCCGGCATGCAGAGTGTGTATTCATCAGCGGCCCGACACAGACCGTGCTGCGTCGGTACGCCGACGGCATCCGCAAGGCAAGCGCAGTGGCTGGGCGTGCTCAAGCGCAGGTTCTGATCTACGCCCAGGCGTTGCTGATCGTCGCGCCAACCACTGCGCAAGCCCAAGCGCGCTTTGCCGAGTACCGCCGCTACGTCGACTTGGACGCAGCTCTGGCCCTGCTGTCGGGTTGGACTGGCATCGACTTGGCCGGCCTGGACCCGCAAGCGCCCATCGAATACGTGGAAAACGACGCCGGGCGCGCCGCCTTGGCGGCTTTCACGGCCGCCGACCCCAAACGCCGTTGGACGGTGCGTGAAGCGGCCGAATTCATCGGTTTGGGCGGCCGCGGGCCCGTGCTGGTCGGCGATCCCAGCGAGGTGGCCGACCAACTCGAGGACTGGCTCGATCAGACGGGCATTGACGGGTTCAACCTGACCTACGCCGTTCAGCCGGATGACTTGGCCAACGTCGTCGAACTTTTGGTGCCAGAGCTGCAGCGCCGTGGCCGTTACCCGCTGAGCTATGCTCACGGCACCTTGCGGCACAAGCTTTTTGGTCACGGCGACCGGCTACCGGAGGGCCATGCTGGACGCAACGTCTGCATTCAGTAATCGAATGTCGTGTATTTCAACATTTAATTTGTGGATGATGCGGGCTGCCCTCTATGCTGTCCGCACATCCCCTGCACGCACCGGCCGGTGTGGTTCAAGGCACGGGGAGAGAACAACAAGTCGAGACCGCACATGTCGAACCATTCTTACTTCGCCCCCCACGGTGGGCACCCAGCTCAGACCGAGCTGTTGACTGACCGTGCCATGTTCACCGAAGCCTACGCCGTCATCCCCAAGGGCGTGATGCGCGACATCGTCACCAGCCACCTGCCGTTTTGGGACAAGATGCGCATGTGGGTCATCGCCCGACCACTGACGGGTTTCGCCGAAACGTTCTCGCAATACATCGTCGAAGTAGCCCCGGAAGGTGGCAGTGAGCGTCCCGAGTTGGACCCTAACGCCGAAGCTGTGGTGTTCATCGTCGAAGGCCAACTGGACATTACCGTCGAAGGCAAGCACCACACCCTCACACCGGGTGGCTATGCCTTCCTGGCGCCAGGTGCCGAGTGGAGCCTGCGCAACAACAGCCAGGCCAACGTCACTTTCCACTGGCTGCGCAAGCACTACCAGAAAGTCGAAGGCCTGGCCGTGCCTGAGTCGTTCGTCACCCACCGTGACAACGCAACCGTCATCGAAATGCCAGGTACCGAAGGCCGCTGGGTGACCACCCGCTTCGTCGACATGGCCGACATGCGTCACGACATGCACGTCAACATCGTCACCTTCCAGCCTGGCGGTGTTATTCCATTCGCTGAAACCCACGTCATGGAACACGGCCTCTACGTGCTGGAAGGCAAGGCAGTGTACCGCTTGAACCAGGACTGGGTCGAAGTGGAAGCCGGCGACTTCATGTGGCTGCGTGCCTTCTGCCCGCAAGCCTGCTATGCCGGTGGCCCAGGCAAGTTCAGCTACCTGCTGTACAAAGACGTCAACCGCCACGTGCACCTGACCCTCAACCCGCAGCGCTGAGTCAGGCCTGCTGCCTAAAGCTCACCAACCAGCTCAACGCTGTTTTGTTGAGAAAGCCGGGGCCGCTTTGCGGCCCTTGGCGATGCAAAGGCGCTCCCAATCGGATCGTACAGGCTTGTGCGAAAGGTGAGAGAGCGACCGTCTTGGCTAGCCGCTTACCGATTGCAGTTGCGCTCAAAGCCCATTAGGTCAGGGCTTAGGCGGCCATGTGCGCATTCAGAAAAGTCGGCTTCGGGTCACTAGCATCACTGCACCACACCACAGGCCACGCGCGCCCCACCACCGCCCAGTTTCTCCGGGTGGTCGCTATGGTTGTCCCCGCCGGCGTGCACCATCAGCGCATGGCCTTTGAAGTCCTCTGCCTTGAGCCGTGGTGCTAGTACCGGGTAAGTAGCCTTGCCATCGGCACCCACATACAACGCTGGCAGGTCGCCCCGGTGGCCGCTGTCATCGTATGGGCCTTTGTGCGCGTTGGTCGTGTCTGGGTCCCAGTGGCCGCCTGCCTCGCCCGCTGGCACTGCTTTGCCGTTTTCGGCAGCTGCTGCGCAAGAGCCTTTCTGGTGCAGGTGGAAGCCATGCACACCTGGCGGCAGGTCCTTGAGATCGGGCGTGAGCAGGGTGCCATATTTATTCTGTTCGATGCTGATGGTACCGATCGACTTGCCTGGGCCATCCTCCCCGGCCAGCTTCAGCTCGACCGTCTGAGCGGCTTGAGCGAGGCCGGCGCAGGCCAGCAAGGCGGTGGCGACGAATGCTTTCATGTCATTTCTCCATGGCTTGGGTTGGGCGGGCTTCATACCCACGTAACGAATGGGACTGCGCAGCTTGCCAGGCATTCCATCCAGCCACAGACTGAAACACTTCCCTGCATGGAACCGCACAGATGCCTCACCTGCTGTTGACTACGTTGGTGCCAATTATTCTGCTGATCGGGCTGGGCACGGTGCTGCGCACGCGCGGCTTGCTCGCCGAGTCGTTCTGGCCGGGTGCCGAACGCCTGAGCTATTACGTGCTGCTACCGTCACTGTTTCTGCATGGCCTGGCCACCGCGGACCTCAATGGCGTACCGGTGCTGGGCATGGTCGGGGTATTGATGCTTTCGACATTGCTCGGGGCAGTGCTGTTGGTGCTTTACCAAGGTGCAGTGAACCACGAGGGCGCCGACTTCACGTCGGTATTTCAGGGAGGGGTACGCTTTAACAACTACATCGGCGCCACCCTCGCCGCCGGGCTTTACGGCAGCGCCGGTATCGCGCTGGCAGCAGTGGCCAACGCTTCCATCGTGCCGTTGGTGAATCTGCTTTGCGTGCTGGTGTTCGCGCGTTTCAGCGCACGCCATAGCTCACTGACAACCGTGTTGCGCGCCATCTTCGCCAACCCTTTGATCGTTGGCTGCGCCGCAGGTCTGCTGCTGCGGGTAACCGGCTTAGGGCTGCCCGCCGGCATTGAGCCAACCATCAAAGCACTGGGCCAGGCGGCCTTGCCCTTAGGGCTATTGTGCGTAGGAGCCGCCTTGGGCGGCGCCAGCCTGGGTCAGCAGGTGCGGCCATTGGTGGCAGCCTCGGCATTCAAATTCTTGATCATGCCTTTGGCCACTTGGGGCCTGTGTCGGCTGCTTGGGCTCCACGGTCAGGCAGCGGTAGTGGCTGTGCTATTCCAAGCCTTGCCTACCGCTTCATCATCCTATGTGATGGCGCGCCAAATGGGCGGCAACGCACCGTTGATGGCAACGATTATTGCGGTGCAAACCATGCTGGCTGCCGTGACCCTACCGTTGGTATTAATGCTAACGCTTAAATGACGCCGCTTGGCTAAACTGTCAAACAGCCAATCTCTGGAATAATGACCATGCGCCTAACGTGGATGGTGATCGGTTTGACTGCAGCCGCGCTCACATGCGTCTCGCATGCGGCGGACAACTCAAAAGCTGCGGTTGCAGAAGACAAAGCAGAGCAACTTGAAAAAAAAGTCGTGGAGGACGCCGCGCCACCCAAGAAACCGGAAACCATCACCCCAGCAGAGGTGCAGGCAGTCGACCCGGCCGGCCAGGCACCGCTGGACGACAGCATTACCTGCCTTGCCCGCAGCATCTACTGGGAAGCCAAAGGCGCCGACGCGCGAGACATGAGCGCCGTGGCCAGCGTGGTGATCAACCGGTTAGGCCACGACGGCTTCCCAGACACCATCTGCGGCGTGGTCAAGCAGGGCGTTGAAACCAAGGCCTGCCAGTTTTCATGGTGGTGCGATGGGCGCTCCGATCAGGTCGAGGAAGCTTCGCGCTACGAGGTTGCCAAGGAAATCGCGCGCAAGGCGTTGAATCAGCAGCTAAAAGACCCAACCGGCGGCGCACTGTACTTCCATGACCGCAAGGTCCACCCCGCCTGGGCGAAGGCCTATCGCAAAACTGCCGAAACCCGGCACTTTCTGTTCTACAAACCCAACCAAGCCTTAGCGCGTTGACGCGCTAAGGCACTTTTCCGGCGTTCGTCGGTCTACCCCCTCTTTCGCCGCCAGCAAGTCAGTGCTGGCGTTTTTTTCGCTTCGCATGAGGCTGGGCCAAAAGCCCTGCGCTTGTGTAGGATGAGCAGCGCATACCCAGACGCTGCCAGCCACAGGGAGATCCACATGCGCGTCCTGTCATCCGTTGCCGCCTTATCCCTGGGCCTGGTCATGTCGACCAGCGCCCTGGCCGTTACCGGCGAAGAGGCGCAACTGATCGATTCGATCAACACCTACCGCAGCCAGGCTCAACGCTGTGGGGAAGACGTGTCGGTGGAACTGCCTGCGCTCAATAGCGATACCCGCCTTGCCCTGTCGCCGGAGGGCACGCGCGATCTGCAACAGGCCATGAGCCGCGCGGCCTATCCGATGGTCAATGTGCAGGCCATCAGCCTGTCGGGCCCGCGCGATGCGACCGCAGCCATGAATGCCATTAAGGAAAGCTTTTGCCAGGTGGTGCTTGACCCCCAATTCGTCGATATCGGCGTCAGTCAGGAGGGCCGTGATTGGCGCATCGTGCTCGCCCGCCCCTTGCTCAGCGGGCGGCTGGGCGACTGGCAGGCCGAAGGGCAAAAGCTCTTGCAGGCAATCAACAACGCCCGCAGAGCGCCGCGCCAGTGTGGTGGGCAACCTTTTCCTGCGGCATCGGCGTTGAGCTGGAGCCCCGTACTGGCAGACGTGGCCGCCAACCACACGCGGGCGATGGCCAATCAGAACTTTTTCGACCACATCGATAAGGACGGGCGCACACCGGGCGACCGGGCTGAGCTTGCCGGTTATCTGTATCGGTTGATTGGCGAAAATATCGCGGCTGGCCGCGACACCGCCCAGAAAGTGGTCGATGGCTGGCTCGACAGCCCTGGCCACTGCGCCACCCTGATGAACCCGGACTTCCAGGAAATGGGCGGGGCCTATGCCGTAGACCCCAAAAGCGATGCGGGTATCTACTGGACAGGCCTGTTCGGCACGCCGCAGTGAATGTGAGACGCACTGTTGCGCAGTGCCAGCGCGGTGCAGCCAAAGCGCCGACGGATACATTTGCCCAAGTAACTGGCATCGCCCAAACCGACTTCATCAGCGATCTGCGCCAGGCTGTGATGGGTGTTGAGCAGTCGCCAACGTGCCTGCTGCAGGCGCGTCTCCAACCACCAGGCCTTGGCGCTCATGCCATGACTGGCCTTGAACTGGCGGTCCAACTGCCGGCGGCTGATGCCCAACTGCCCAGCCATGTGCTCGACCGACCATCCTGTACCCAAATGGTGACGCATCAGTGCCGTCGCGCGCTGCACGTGGCGCCCCTGCCCCGCATCGGTTTCCAGCGAACGCAAAGCGTGGCGGCCGTCGCGGGACTCGTCGACGAGCATGTCGGCCAGGCCCTTGAGCGCCCGGGTACGCCCGCAGCTCGCCGTTAGCAACTGCACCGCAAGATCGATCGCTGCGGTGCCGCCAGCGCAGGTGATCCGCGCCCCATCGATACAGTACAACTGCTCGCGCAGCACCCGTAGATGCGGGAAGGCTGTACGAAACTCCGCCTCGTGGCGCCAGTGCACCACGACGTCATGCCCGTCCAGCAGTCCGCAGGCAGCCAACAGAAAAGCGGCGTTATCGATGGCGACCAATTTGACCCCAGCCCTGGCAGCACGCTTGAGCAGATGCTGGTAATCAGGCGCCCACGCCGCAGCGGCCTGGGCATTTCGGCAGCCAAATATCACGAGATAGTCGTAGTCGCGCCAAGGCAGCCGTTCAGCCACTGCCTGGACCTGCAACACTGCGCCACTGCTCGATGGCACCGGCTCACCGATAAGGCTCGCAAGGGTCCAGCTGCAGTAGCGCTGCTGGCTGTAGTCCTCGTCATCGGCACTGAAGCGTAACTTGTCGAGGAACGCACCGAACGGCAACAGCGCGAACTCAGGTAGCGGCAGGATCACCAAGCGAAGGTCTGGAGTCATGTGTGTCCACCAAACACCGTTAGATGTCCAGATAATACCCTTCGCTTGGCGAGTCGTCCCATAGACTTACTTTTCCCAAACCGGCAAAGGCCCCCGAAGATGGCTCTGGATACGTGGTTGATTTATCTGTTGGCGAGCATCGGCCTGTCGCTGACTCCAGGCCCAAACAGCCTGCTGGCGCTGACCCATGGCGCCCTGTACGGTGCACGTCGGACGCTGTTCACCATTGCTGGCGGGGTGTTGGGTTTCAGCGCGCTGATCGCGCTGGCGATGTTCGGGCTGACGGCACTGCTGCAAGCCTCTGCCTCGGTCCTGACTGTACTCAAGTGGGTAGGCGGGGCTTACCTGGTATGGCTGGGCATAGGGCTCTGGCGCAGCCCCGCATTGCATCTGGAACTGCCAGCGGATGATACAGGCCGAAGCAACTGGACGCTGTGGCGCCAGGGCCTGATGTCTGCGATGGCAAACCCCAAGGTGCTGTTGTTCTACGGTGCCTTTGTGCCGCAGTTCATCGACCCGCAGCGCGGGCTGCTCCTACAATTCGCGATCATGGCAGCGACGTTCGCTAGCGTGGAATGTTGCGTCGAATACCTACTGGCGCGCCTGGCGTTTCGTATTCGACCGTGGCTGGCCAGGGGCGGCAAGGGTTTCAATCGCTGCTGTGCAAGCCTGTTCGCGTTGATTGGCATAGCCTTGCCGCTGAGCCGCTGAGGCCGCTCAAGTTCGCCTGGAAACCAGCAGGAAGACGACCAGCGCAGCCCCCGGCAACGCTGCCCCCACCAGAGCCACCCCCTGCCAACCGTGCAGGGCATACAGGCCACTGGCCAACGCCGAGCCCACGGCCCCGCCCAGGAAGATGCTGGTCATGTACAGCGCGTTGAGCCGGCCACGACTTGCTGGGTCCAGTGCGTACACTTCACGCTGGCCAATGACCATGTTCATCTGCACTGCAAAATCCAGCAGCACCCCTGTCAGCCCCAGTCCGATGACGGTGTACCCAGGCGAGGTCAACCCTAGCAGCAACGACAACGGCGCCAGCAGCAGCGCCACCAGGGAACCGGCACGGGCATGGCCCGCATCTGCCAGGCGGCCGGCGATGGGGGCGGCAATGGCGCCCACCGCACCGACCAGGGCAAACAAGGCAATCTGGCTCTGCGATAGCCCATGCTCACTGGCCAAGGCCAGGGGCGCGGCGGTCCAGAAGAGGCTGAATGCCGCGAACATCAACGCCTGGTACAACGAGCGCTGACGCAGCACAGGGTACTGGCGCAGCAAGGCAATCAGCGACAGCATCAGCCCGGCGTAACTGGCCCTGTGCTCGGGCACCCGACGCGGCAAGCTCAGGGCCAGCAGCACGATGATCGCCAGCATCAGGGCAGCGGCCCCGATGAACACCGTCCGCCAGCCAAAATGGTCGGCGATCAGGCTCGACAAAGGCCGCGCCAGCAATATGCCTAACAACAGGCCACCCATGATATTACCCACCACCCGCCCGCGCTGTTGCTCGGGCGCAAGGTGTGCAGCCAACGGGATGAGCATCTGAACGGCCACCGAGCTGAACCCGATCAACAAGGCGTAGGCCAGAAATATCTGCCCCTGCCCGTTGCTGCTGGTGCCTGCCAGCAACAGGCTAACGCACGCCAGAACAGCGGTGATGATCATCAACCGGCGATTTTCCACCAGGTCGGCCAGCGGCACTAGCAGCAACAAACCCAGCGCATAGCCCAGCTGGGTGAGCGATACGATCAGGCTGGCGCGCTCGGTCGACAAGCCAAGGTCTGGTGCAATCAGCCCGACAATGGGCTGGGCGTAGTAAATGTTGGCAACGATCGCGCCACAGCAAAATGCCAGCAGCGCGACCAGGGCACGGCTTAGACCGGCATGGGCTGGCTGGGCAGCGGCAAGAGAGCCATTCATGCAAGATACCTCGGTAACAGATTCGATGTACCGGCACCTTACCGGGCACCTGATGATCAGAGAATCCAGCCGCTACGCAACGGGGCTTTGCGGTTGGCGCAACGGTGTCCATCAGGGCCTGAGCAGCCCCTGGCAGAAACCAATGAACGCGCTTACCCGGCGCGACCCCCGGTGGTTGGGCAAGTACAGGGCGTTGATGCTGTCGTTTGCGCTGCCTGGGCTGGCCTGCCAATCCCCGAGCAAGCGTCGCAGACGCCCGGCTGCAACGTCCTCGTGCACGAGCCAGTCGGCCAATAAGGCGATTCCGCTACCAGCCAGTGCCGCTTCGCGCAACAGGTCAGCATTGGCGCTACGCAGCGGCCCGCTTACATCCAGTTCCAGCAACTGATCCGCACGTTGCAGGCGCCAGGGGCGAGCCTTTTGCCCATAGCGAAAACGCAGGCAGGCATGCTGCAGCAGTTGCTCGGGGTGCAGCAGGGTGTCATGCGCGGCAAGGTATTCGGGGCTTGCCACCAGCCAACGCTGAAACCGCCCCAGCTGTCGGCACACCAGCTCATCGTTCGCGGCGGGATCGCCTAGGCGAATGGAGAGATCGTAGCGGCCATCGAGCAGGTCATCCAGCCGGTCGCTCATATCGATGTCCAGCTCGAGCGCCGGGTGTTTTGCCAAGAAAGGCCCCAGGTGCGGTGCAATCACACGGCGGCCGAACTCCACGGGCAAGCACAGGCGTAGCACGCCGACCGGCTCGTCGCCTCGGTCGGCGACACTGGCGTCCGCCTCTTGCACGGCGTCGAAGATTTCCCTGGCCCTTGCCAAGTAACGCGCGCCCGCCTCGGTCAAGCTGACCTGTCGCGTGGAGCGGTTGAGCAAGGTGGCACCGAGCTGCGCCTCCAGTGCATCGACCAGACGAGTGACCGACGAAGTCGCCACGCCAAGCCTGCGCGCCGCGGCCGAAAAGCCACGGGCGTCGACGGTCGCGATGAACATCCTCATCGCCATGAGCTTGTCCATGGGCACTCCAATTTTCAGGTCTGGGAACACTCCTACAAACCACAGGGGCGGTCAAGAAGCGCGCACCAGAGCATCCAGGTCCATAGTGGTAGCAATTCCTCCGCCACGAGAACGCCACATGACCCTCAGCAACCTGCTCAATAACCTCCCCCACTGCGATGCCACCGCTGCCGAGCGCGTCGACGAGCTGCTCAAACGCCCCGGCATGCGCATCGAGCGCATCGTTTCCTGCGGCCAGGCCAGCCCTGCAGGCTTCTGGTATGACCAGGCCGAGGGCGAATGGATTCTACTGCTGACCGGCAGTGCCGGATTGCGTCTAGAGCATGAGGACTATACCCGCTTGCTGGTACCCGGCGACTGCCTGGACCTCCCAGCCCACTGCCGGCATCGCGTGGAATGGACAGCGCCAGGGCAACACACTGTGTGGCTTGCGGTGTTTCACGGGCTCGACCGCCCGTGGCCTAGCCTCTGAACAAGCCAGTAAGAGTACTTCATGCCACTCGGTTATTTTTAATTGGGATCAAGCGCGCCATTCGGCGGGTTTTCGCGACTGATCTAGACTTTTAGATACATCTGAGCCCGTTAGGCCCTGCGACAATCAGCCTCATAAAATTATGTACCAACTTGTTAATTAGCAAGCTAAGGGCTTAAACTGCGCGCATTCCACCTGCTGAGATCCCTGGCATGAACGAAACATCGCGCGCCTCTGGCGCCTCGAAAATCATCCTGGTCGGCTTGGGCGTGATCGTCGCCCTGCTTGGCCTGCTCCTGGCTGCGGGCGGCGTCAAGCTCGCAGGCTTGGGCGGTTCCTGGTACTTCCTGATCGGCGGCTTGGCCATGGCCATTGCCGGTATTCTGATCGCCCGCCGTAAAGTTGCCGGCGCCTGGCTGTATGCGGCATTTGTGCTAGGTACTGCAATCTGGGCACTGATCGACGCGGGCCTGGTTTTCTGGCCCCTGTTCTCGCGCCTGTTCATGTTCGCCGCGATTGGCCTGGTTGTGGCGTTGGTGTACCCGATGCTGGCCCGCGCCAACGGCGTCGGCGCTGGCCGTGGAGCCTATGGCATCGCTGGGGTGCTGGCAGTCGTACTGGCAATTGCGGTGGGCAACATGTTCGTCGCACACCCAAGCGTTGCTCCGACCGGTAAAGGCCCTGGCGTGACGCCAGTTGAAGCCGGCAAAGAGCAGAAGGACTGGGCTCACTACGGCAATACCGAAGGTGGCAGCCGCTTCGCCGCGCTTGACCAGATCAACCGCGACAACGTCAATAAGCTCAAGGTGGCCTGGACCTACCATACCGGTGATGTCGCCATCAGTGACGGCAACGGCGCCGAAGACCAGCTGACCCCGCTGCAGATCGGCAATAAAGTGTTCATCTGCACGCCGCACAACAACCTGATCGCCCTCGATGCCGACACTGGCAAAGAGCTCTGGAAGAACGCGATCAACGCCCAGTCCAAGGTGTGGCAGCGTTGCCGTGGCATGGCTTATTTCGATGCCACCGCCGCGATCGCCCAGCCGACGCAGCCCAATAGTTCGCCGATCGAAGGTGGCAGTGTCCCGGCCGGTGCCAACTGCCAACGTCGCCTGCTGACCAATACTATCGATGGCCGCCTGATTGCCGTGGACGCCGACAACGGCCAGTTCTGCCAGGGCTTCGGCAACAATGGCCAGGTTGACCTCAAGGCCGGCCTGGGTGATGTACCGGACTCGTACTACCAGCTGTCTTCCGCACCGCTGATGGCCGGCACCACGGTGGTGGTTGGCGGCCGGGTTGCCGATAACGTCCAGACCGATATGCCAGGCGGCGTAATTCGTGGCTTCGACGTGATCACCGGGCAAATGCGTTGGGCCTTCGACCCGGGCAACCCACAAGATCGCAAGGCGCCAGAAGGCGACAGCACTTATGTGCGCAGCACGCCGAACAGCTGGGCCCCGATGTCCTACGACCCGGCCATGAACACGGTGTTCCTGCCCATGGGCTCCTCGTCCACCGACATTTATGGCGTTGAGCGCAGCAAGCTGGACCACACCTATGGCGCATCCGTACTGGCCCTGGACGCGACCACGGGCAACCAGAAGTGGGTATTCCAGACCGTTCACAACGACCTGTGGGACTTCGACCTGCCGATGCAACCGAGCCTGATCGACTTCACCAAGGACGACGGCCAGTCCGTGCCTGCAGTGGTTATCGGCACCAAGGCTGGGCAGATCTACGTATTGGATCGTGCCACCGGCAAACCGCTGACCCAAGTCGACGAAGTACCGGTCAAGCCAAGCAACATTCCTAACGAACCCTACTCCCCAACCCAGCCCAAGTCGGTAGGCATGCCGCAAATCGGCGCGCAGACGCTCACCGAATCGGATATGTGGGGCGCCACGCCGTACGACCAACTGCTGTGCCGCATCGACTTCAAGAAGATGCGCTACGACGGCCTGTACACCGCGCCGGGGACTGACCTGTCGCTGAGCTTCCCAGGTTCGCTGGGTGGCATGAACTGGGGCAGCATCTCCACTGACCCGGTGCATGGCTTCATCTTCGTCAATGACATGCGCCTTGGCCTGTGGATCCAGATGATCCCATCGCAAAACAAGGGCGGCGCAGCATCCGGTGGTGAAGCGCTGAACACCGGCATGGGCGCAGTACCGCTCAAGGGCACCCCTTACGCGGTCAACAAAAACCGCTTCCTGTCGATTGCTGGCATTCCTTGCCAGGCACCGCCATTCGGCACCCTCACCGCTATCGACATGAAGTCGCGTCAGATCGCCTGGCAGGTACCGGTTGGTACCGTGGAAGACACAGGTCCGCTGGGCATCCGCATGCACCTGCCGATCAAGATCGGCCTGCCGACCCTTGGCGGCACCCTGTCGACCCAAGGTGGCCTGGTGTTCATCGCCGGCACTCAGGACTTCTACCTGCGTGCCTACGACAGCAGCAACGGCAAGGAAATCTGGAAAGCCCGCCTGCCTGTTGGCAGCCAGGGCGGCCCGATGACCTACGTTTCGCCGAAAACCGGCAAGCAGTACGTGGTAGTCACCGCTGGCGGTGCGCGCCAATCGACTGATCGTGGCGACTATGTGATTTCTTACGCGCTGCCGTAAGACCCAGTCGCAATGTTCGCGGGTGAGCCCGCTCCCACAGGAACGTCACTGCCCCAAGTTGATGAGGCAGTCCTGAGGGGGCGGGTTCATCTGCGAATGGCTTTCAAGAACAGCAAGAGACACAGCAATGCCATCCGCAATTCGTATCACCACTCCTGCCCTGCTGCTGGCCTTGGCCAGCACGCCTGCCCTGGCTGACGGCGACCTGCTCCAGCGTAGCACCCTGACCGGAGACTGGGGCGGCCTGCGCCATCAGCTCGAAGAAGATGGCGTCAAGATCACTGGCGATTACAGTGGCGAAACCGCCTACAACGCCCACGGTGGCCTGCACCGTTCGGCGCGGTATTCGCAAAACATCAAACTGGGTGCTCAGTTCGACCTGTCGAAACTGTACGGCCTGGACAACGGCGGCAAAATCCAGCTGACCATCAACGACCGTCGCGGCAACAGCGCCTCCGAGGATCTGGTCGGTAACCGCCTGCCCATTCAGGAAAACTACGGTGGGCTTTACACCCGCCTGACCGAGCTGAGCTACGAACGCACCCTGTTCACGCCGGCCCTCAATATCAAACTCGGCTACATGGCCATGGGCAATGACCTCGGCGGCCTGGACAGCGGCATCCTGTGCAATTTCATGAACGCTGGCTTCTGCGGCCACCCGCTGAACATGTCCGGCGGCAGCGGTTGGGCCAACTACCCCAACGCCCACTTGGGGGCCCGAGTGAAATACGACCTTTCGCCGTCCTGGCAACTTCGCGTGGCGGCGTTCAACGTCGACCCGCAAAGCAATGGCAACTCCAGCCGCGCCTGGCACCTGGGGCCCAAGCACACCACTGGCACAGTAGTGCCGGTGGAGCTGGTGTACAAGCTGCAAGGTCAACTGCCGGGCGAGTACAAGCTCGGTTACTACTACGACAGCTCCAACGTCAAACGCATCGACAGTGACAAGGAAGTGGCGGGTCGTGGCGGGCATTACCTGCTGATCGACCAGGCGGTCTGGAATGACGCAGGCTCCCCTGGCCGTAGCCTGCACGCCTTTGGTCAATACTCAGCAGCAAGCGAAGCTGCTTCGCCCTTCACCAAGTGGTATGGCGCAGGCGTTGTGTTGTACAAACCGCTCGAAGGCCGCCCCCGCGATACCGCGGCATTGGGCTATGGCCGCGCCGTGCCGAACCCGCGCAGCCGCCAAGTGCTCGAAGACGCCGCATTCAATGCCGGGCAACCGTTCCCCAACATCGACAATGCCGAGCAACTGATCGAGCTGAGCTACGGCTACCAGGCGACGCCCTGGCTGAATCTGCGCCCTGATGTGCAATACATCATTGAGCCCGGCGCGTTTTCCGGGAAGGACATCGACAACGCGCTGGTGTTCGGGCTTCAGGTAAAGGCGTCATTCTGAACCGCAGGGGCTGCCGGGCAGCCCCGTCGCGCCTTAGCGCTGCCTCAGGTAATCCGCCAGTCTCAGCAGCATGGCGTCACAGCCCTGCAACTGCTCGACACTGATGAATTCGTCGGGTTTGTGCCCTTGGTCCATGCTGCCCGGCCCACATACCACGGTCGCAACACCGGCCTGGTCGAACAAGCCGCCCTCGGTGCCGAAGGCAACGGTGCCAAAGTCCTGCGAGCCACTGAGCAACGCCAGCAAACGCGCGGCTTCACTGTCAGGGGGCGTGGCCAAGCCAGGGTAGGCGCTTAGCGGTTGCAAGCGGATGGCGCTGGCAGCGCTGATGCTGCGCATGCGTGGCAGCAGCTCGGCCTCGGCATAGGTCTGCAACTGGTCGGCCACCGCCTGTGCTTCGTACCCAGGCAAGGCCCGTACCTCGAAGTCGAATGCACAGGCTTGCGGCACGATGTTCAACGCCGTGCCCCCTTTGATCACCCCAGTCTGCACAGTGGAAAACGGCGGGTCGAAACGTGTGTCGTGGTGCGCAGGCAACGCCAAGGCATCGCCGATTTCGCCCAATTTGCCGATCAGTTTGGCGGCATACTCGATGGCATTGACCCCTAAAGGTGCGTAAGCCGAGTGGCACGCTGCGCCCTGGACCTCACAACGCATTGCCAGCTTGCCCTTATGGCCCAGCACAGGCTTGAGTTCGGTAGGCTCACCGATCAGGCACAGGCGTGGCTTGTGCGGGCGCTTTTGCAGCGCGGCGAGCATCGAACGCACGCCCAGGCAGCCGACCTCTTCGTCATAGGAGAACGCCAGGTGAACAGGCATGCGCAGTGGTTGCGCAACAAAAGCCGGCACCGCAGCCAGTACCGAAGCGATGAACCCCTTCATATCAGCCGTACCACGGCCATACAGGCGCCCGTCGCGCTCGGTCAGCGCAAATGGCGGCAGCGTCCAAGCCTGCCCGTCCACCGGCACTACATCGGTGTGACCGGACAGCACAACGCCACCCTGGTCCTGAGGGCCGATGGTGGCAAAGAGGTTCGCCTTGGTGCGCTCTGGGTTATGGAACAACTCGCACACCACTCCATACCCAGCCAGGTAGTCGCGGATGAACTCAATCAGCTCAAGGTTGGAGTCGCGGCTGACAGTGGCAAAGCCCACCAACCGCTCCAGCAAGGCACGGCTGCTGAGCTCATTCATCGCCTGGCACCCCGTAGCTTGGGGCTGTCGTCGGGTTCAGAGCGCGGGTAACGTAATCCTGCATTTGCGGCCGATACGCCTGCCACAGGCCATCGAGCGCGCCTATCGGGTCCTGCTCGGCCCAGTCCACACGCAGGTCTACCAGCGGCCAGGTCAACTCGCCTGCGATCTTCAACGCCGCCGAGTGTACGGGGCCCGCCTCGCCACCGGCGGCCATCGCTGCATGCATGGCCGCCAGCAATCGGTCTGCCAAGTGCCCGCCGGCCTGCTCGAAAGCCTGCACCATGGCCTCTATCACTTCGGGCGAAGACAGCAGATTACCCGCCGCTGCGCATTGCTCGCCCGCAACGGCGTTGTGCACCCCCAACGCTTGCTTACCGGTGAACAAGGCCACTTGCCCATGGCTGTCGATGACCGTGACCTGACGATACTCGCCCCAGCCATTGGCACTCAGTACCCGGTCAAGCGCGGCCGCAGGCGGCAACTGCCCTTGCTCCATAGCGTCGAGGATCTGCGGGCCCAACGCAGGCAATGTGATGTTCTGGGTGGACACCGCACCAACACCTGCGCGCACCCACGGGCAACGGGCACCCACAGCGATACTCGACGAGCTGATGGCGATACCGACCTGGCCGGTCTCCTGGCAACGACCGATGATGGAAAAGGTCATGGTTAAGCTCCTGTTGTTCTGTGCAATGCCAGCATTCTGGGCAGAACCATAAGGCACACGAAACCAACATTTTCCTGTGCCTTGAACAGGAAAAAACTAAGGGCCACAAAGCGGCTGCGAACCACTTGAAACCAACGCCAACGCCATGCAAGTCAGGGCCTTCGCCGTTTTATCGGCAAGTCCCAGCTAAATACTATTTTCGCGATTTTTCCGGCATCCCTAGTCTGGCCCCAGGCAAAGGCGGTCCTCCAAACCGACCTGACAACAACCGCCTGACAAAGGGCTCGGACATGACACTGAACAACATCGAAATCGACACGCTCGTGGTAGGCGCCGGCCAGGCCGGCGTAGCAATGAGCGAACACCTGAGCAAGCTCGGTGTGCCGCACTTGGTGCTGGAACGCAACCGTATCGCTCAAGCGTGGCGCACAGGCCGTTGGGATTCACTGGTGGCCAACGGCCCAGTCTGGCACGACCGCTTCCCAGGGCTGGAATTCAACCTTGATGCTGACGCCTTCGCCGGCAAGGACCAGGTTGCCGACTACTTCGAACAGTACGTACGTAAGTACAACCTTCCGGTTCGTACCGGCATCGAAGTGAAGAAGGTGGTTCGCAACGCTGACCGCCCCGGTTTCACCATTGAAACCAGCGAAGGCGTGATCCGCGCCAACCGGGTGGTTGCCGCGACCGGCCCATTCCAGAAACCTGTAATTCCGGCCATCGCGCCGAAGGACGCCAACCTGCACCAGATCCACTCGGCTGCCTATTACAACCCTGAGCAGTTGCCCGAGGGCGGCGTGCTGGTCGTCGGCGCCGGGTCTTCCGGTGTGCAGATCGCAGAAGAGCTGATGCGTGCAGGGCGCAAGGTGTACTTATCAGTAGGCGCCCACGACCGTCCACCCCGTGCCTACCGCAACCGCGACTTCTGCTGGTGGCTGGGGGTGTTGGGCGAGTGGGACGCTGAAATCGCCAAGCCAGGCCGCGAGCACGTGACCATCGCCGTCAGCGGCGCACGCGGCGGACACACCGTGGACTTTCGCGCTCTCGCTCACCAGGGCATGACCTTGGTTGGCCTGACCCAGTCATTCGAGAACGGCGTGGCACGCTTTCAGGACAACCTTGTCGAGAACATCAACCGCGGTGATGAAAATTACCTGGCCCTGCTGGATGCGGCCGACGCCTATGTAGAGCGTAACGGCCTGGACCTGCCAGAGGAGCCTGAGGCACGCAAGCGCCTCGCCGACCCGGCATGCATGGTCAACCCGCTGCAGCAACTGGACCTGGCCCAGGCTGGCGTCACCAGCATCATCTGGGCGACCGGCTATGGCGTGGACTTCAGCTGGTTGCAGGTCGACACCTTCGACGCCAATGGCAAACCCCAGCACCAGCGCGGCGTAGCCCGCGAGCCTGGCGTGTACTTCCTGGGCCTGCCTTGGCTCTCGCGGCGTGGCTCTTCGTTCATTTGGGGGGTGTGGCACGACGCCAAGCATGTCGCCGGCCACATCGCCACCCAACGCACCTACCTGGCTTACCGTGACCGCGACCAGCGCCAAGCGGATGAGCAAGACAACTCCATCAGCAACGTCAGCACCATCGGAGCCCACTGATGCCTACCCATACTCGCATCCGCATGTTCAACACCAAACAAACCTATCCCAACCAGACCCTGGACAACGACCTGTGCCAGGCCGTGCGGGCTGGTAATACCATTTATGTGCGCGGCCAGGTCGGGACCGACTTCGAAGGTAAACTGGTGGGCCTGGGCGACCCTCGGGCACAGGCCGAACAGGCGATGAAGAACGTCAAACAGTTGCTGGAAGAAGCTGGCTCGGACCTTTCCCACATCGTCAAAACCACTACCTACATCACCGACCCGCGCTTTCGCGAGCCGGTGTACAAGGAAGTCGGCAAATGGCTGAAGGGTGTGTTCCCCATCTCCACCGGGCTGGTGGTAGCCGGCCTGGCCCAGGCCGAATGGCTGATGGAAATCGATGTGATCGCAGTGCTCCCGGATCAACAGTGATCCGGCACCAGCCGTAGGGGCGCATAGCGCCCCACTCGCGGCTTTAGCCGCGAAGCTTGGTCAGAACCTGGCCAGTTCTTCGCGGCAGAATTCGACGAACAGCTGCGCCGGCTTGGTCAATTGCACCCGCTTCAAGTGCGCAGCAGCCAACCCTGACAAGGCCACAGGCTCGGCGATGTCGATCATCGCCAGTTTCTGCCCGTCATAGGTGCACTCGGAGTGTGGTCGTGTGACCAGCAACGAGAATCCAAAGCCCTGCCCCACCATCCCGCGCACCATTTCGATCGACGGCGAACTGAAAACGATGTTCGGCGTCAGCCCCATCTCGTTGAACAAGCTGACGAAGTAGGTCCGGCTTGGCGCCACATCCAGCAAGATCATCGGCTCCGGGCACAGATCGCGCAGCGACACTTGCGTCTGGCCAGCGAAACGGTGCTTCTCAGGCAGCAACACGTACGGCTTTTGCGGCGGCATCAAAGGTTCGGCTTCGATGGTGCCGTCCAGATCATGATCATAAAGAAACGCCAGATCGAACGTCCCTGCGGTCAGGCCCTGGATCAGGTCTTGCTGTTCACCGTCGCGCAGGCGTATATCCACGCCCGGATAGCGCTCGCGGAATCCTGCGATCAGCCGCGGCAGATACAGTGG
The DNA here is from genome assembly GCF_046230725.1 of Pseudomonas sp. KCJK9000. NCBI lineage: Bacteria > Pseudomonadati > Pseudomonadota > Gammaproteobacteria > Pseudomonadales > Pseudomonadaceae > Pseudomonas > Pseudomonas sp. KCJK9000. The sequence goes on from NZ_JBJJLN010000008.1 coordinate 36,124, forward strand.
CGCCACGGTTTCGAAGCAGCCGATGTCGATCTGCCCGGCAACGGTGTCGTTGTCGGCAAGGGCGTTCTGCTCGAACTCGTGAGCCATTTGCAACAACGACTTGGTCTTGGCGTAAAAACGCTTGCCGCTGGGGGTCAGCGAAACGCCCTGGGCATGGTGGCGAATGAACAACTGCACACCGAAGCTTTCTTCCAGGCTCTTGATTGCCGTGGAGATCGACGGCTGGGCGATGTAAAGCTGGCGCGAGGCCTCGGCGACGCTGCCGGCCTCCACGGTGGTGACGAAGTATTTGAGTTGTCGCAGGGTGTAGGAAGCCACAGGCACCTCGTTGACGCCATCGACAGGCGCCTAGGAATTTATTGTCACTTTACCTTGCGGTTTGAATCAGTGGGCCGAGAAGCACCAAGGATTTGCCTATGGCTTGAACATAATTTGCTGCTGCATGGGCCCACTCGCCTACCACCAACAACACGCCCTACTGGTGAATTGAGCAAGACCGTCTTTACTGACGATTAACGACCCGCAGTAAGGTATGTGCCTATGAAGATCGTTGTCACCAGCATTCTCGTTGACGACCAGGCCAAAGCTCTGGCTTTCTACCATTACGTTCTCGGTTTCGAACCCAAGCAAGACGTACCCATGGGCCAGCATCGCTGGCTGACGCTGACCTCACCCAACGACCCCAACGGCGTCGAGCTGCTACTGGAACCCGATGCTCACCCCGCTGCGAAGACCTACAAGCAGGCACTGAAGCAGGACGGCATCGCTGCCACCTCCTTCGGTGTGCGCGATATCCAGGCCGAATACACACGGCTGTGCAAGGCCGGCGTGGCCTTCACTCAGCCGCCCACCGACCTTGGCCCGGTGATCGTCGCAGTGTTCGACGACACCTGTGGCAACCTGATTCAGATCGCCCAGAAACATTGAGTGCCAGCCAATGGCAGCCGACGCTGTCATTGGCTACATTGCAGCTGTGTCCCGTGCGCCACAATAAGGAAAACAGATGCGCCACGAATTCAGCGAAGTGCTCAACGACCTGGTGGATTACTTCTTGCTCGGCGATATCCAACTGCTCGAACGTTTCAAGCGCGAACATCAGCTTCCCGATGACCTGGCCCACGAATTCACCCACAACGACAGCGGCGACAAGGCAGTTGCCGAGGGCGTAGTGATACCGCTGGCGGGCGTCGACAACCTGCCTTACCACATTCTGTTCACCCTCGATCATGCGACACCTGCCCTGCTCGACTCCGGCAGCCGCCTCAAGCACCGGCGCAACGGTTATGTGCTCCAGGTGCAGCACCGCGCCGTCATGCTCTACACGTGGCGCATTCTGCAGCACTTCACGCCCAAGACCCTGGGTGACCTGATGGCCCGCTACCAGGTGCCGGGGCGGCCGATCATCGAGCTGGACAATGGCTGGTATGACGTGGAGGTGCTGGCGGGCGCGATCGTGCGCGACGGCTTGTACGAACCGGCTTTCGAGTTCGTCATGAACAAACGCCTAGGGCGGGCTCAAGCCAAGGACGTGGATACTGGATACGCATTCGGTTTGCGAGGCTACTTCGATTGAACAGGCTTGCCCAGCAGGCCTCATCGCCGGTCAATGACGATGAGGCCTGCCGCGCTCAGCTGATATCCCGGTCCTTGGTTTCTGGCAAGAAGAAAATCCCCAGCACGGCGGTCATCACCGCAATCACGATGGGGTACCACAACCCGTAGTAGATATCACCCGTCGCTGCCACCATAGCGAATGCCACTGTCGGCAGAAAACCGCCGAACCAGCCATTGCCAATATGGTAAGGCAGGGACATAGAGGTGTAGCGAATGCGTGCAGGGAACAACTCCACCAGCCACGCGGCGATGGGGCCATAGACCATGGTCACGTAGATCACCAACAGGGTGAGCAACAACAGCACCATCGGATAGTGGATTTTCGCTGGGTCAGCTTTCTCCGGGTAACCTGCCTCTTTCAGCGCAGCACTCATTGTTGCGGTAAAGGCATCACTCTGGGTCTTCAAGTCGGCTGCAGCCAGGCTGCTGCCATCGAAACTTGGGATCACCCGCTCACCGATACGCACCTGCGCCACGCTACCAGGCTCGGCAGCCTGGTTGGTGTAAGGAATCGCTCGTTTGGCCAGCAGGCTCTTGGCGATGTCGCAGGAACTTGCGAATTTGGCCTTGCCTACCGGGTCGAACTGGAATGCGCACTGGCCAGGGTCGGCGACCACCACCACTGGGTTCTGCTCCTGCGCCACGAACACGTCAGGGTTACCGTACTCGGTCAGCGCCTTGAAAATCGGGAAGTAGGTCAGGGCTGCGATGATGCAACCGGCCATGATGATTTTCTTGCGACCGATGCGATCCGACAGGCTGCCGAAGAAAATGAAGAACGGTGTACCGATCAGCAAGGAGCCAGCGATCAACAGGTTGGCGGTCTGTGGGTCGATCTTGAGCATCTGCAACAGGAAGAACAGCGCATAGAACTGCCCGGTGTACCACACCACAGCCTGCCCGGCCGTACCGCCGAGCAGCGACATGATCACCACTTTGAGGTTGTCCCAACGGGCGAACGACTCGGTCAGCGGCGCTTTGGACGCCTTGCCTTCGGCTTTCATCTTCATGAATACCGGCGACTCGTTGAGCTGCATGCGGATGTACACCGAAATTGCCAGCAGCAAGATCGAAAGCAGGAACGGCACACGCCACCCCCAGGCTTCGAACACCTCGGTACCCATCAGGGTGCGGCAAGCAAGGATCACCAGCAGCGACAGGAACAAGCCCAGCGTGGCGGTAGTCTGGATCCACGCGGTGAAGAAACCCCGCCGGCCCTTGGGCGCGTGCTCAGCCACGTAGGTGGCGGCGCCGCCGTACTCGCCGCCCAACGCCAGGCCCTGCAAGAGGCGCAGGGTAATCAGAATGACCGGCGCTGCTACGCCAATCGTCGCGTAGCTGGGCAGCAGCCCCACCACTGCGGTCGAAAGGCCCATGATGACGATGGTGATCAGAAACGTGTATTTGCGCCCGATCATGTCGCCCAGCCGGCCAAACACGATTGCGCCGAACGGTCGCACGGCGAAACCTGCGGCAAATGCAAGCAAGGCGAAGATGAACGATGTGGTTTCATTGACGCCAGCGAAGAAGTGCTTGGCGATGATCGCGGCCAGCGAGCCGTATAGGTAGAAGTCGTACCATTCAAATACAGTACCCAGCGAGGACGCGAAGATAACTTTACGCTCCTCCCTGGTGATACCCCGTTGGGGCGCGCTACTGCCCGAAGATGCGCTGTCGAGAACCGCCATGGGTTGCCTCCGTCGTTTGGTTATCGAAGGCCGGAGTACCTCACACCCATTACACCGTCGCACCCAGGCCCTAGGGCTAGCATTGGTTGCGCGAAGCACGACGAGGACAGCCGCCTCGGATCGCAGCAGGTATCTGAAGCATAATCGGCTTTGCCGCTATGTCCACTTGCCAGCATCGACAGCAGCATTACCCCGCACTACTTGATACAGGCCCCTTGAGCTCGACCTGGTTGCCGTCAGGATCGAAGCAGTACAACGATGGCCCTTCCCCTTCAGCGCCATAGCGGTTTTCGGCCGGTTCAACCCTCACGCCTGCCGCTTGCAGGTAAGCCGTCAGCGCCGGTTCGTCGAAAGGTTCGATACGCAGGCAGAAGTGATGCAGGTTGCGCCCTTGCTCGCCCGGTGCCGGGCCGCCCGGCCGGCCCAGCGGACCATCGAGGGTGACCAGGTCGATCATCGCCGTGCCGGTGGCCAAATGAACCATGCCCAGGTCCGGGCGCTCACGGCTGACCGAGCAACCCAGCAAATCTCGATAGAAGCCTAAGCTGCGCTGCAGGTCGGCAACCCGCAGCACCAGGTGATCGATGTGCTTGATGGTGAACGGTCGCATGCGATGCCTCCTTTTAGCGTTCCCACGGGCGTTGGCCACCTTAGCCCAGGACTGTCTGGGTTGGCCACCGTGGCGCTATTCATTGACCAGCCGCTGCAGTAGGCCCCCTTCATGGCGGGCGAGGATACGCAGGATCTGGTCGACCAATGCCCGATCAGGCGCCTCCAAATGAAAGTGATGCCCGCCTGGGTGCCAGGACACCTTGGCATGTGCCGGCAGCGCCGCCTGGCGATGCTCGATGCCGGTACCTTTGAATGCGCCTTGCCTGGCAAGCATCAAGTACAACGGGCAGCGGATCTCCCGCAGCAGGTCGCACGCTTCACGCTCGGTCAGCGGCATGGGTTCAGGCAACACCAAACGCGGGTCGTGACGCCAACAGTAACCCTCGGGCAGTTGCAGCAAGTCGCGCAACACCAGTACCCGGGCGGCCTCTGCGCTCAGCTCCCCATCGAGGCGCTTGCGGCTTTGCAGCAACGCCGATTCGAGGTTGTCGAAGCGGCTGGCTTCAGGCTCGGCAAACCCCTGCAACTGGCTGCGCTGAACCATCCGTTTGAGCCGATAGGCCCGCGCCAGATGCTGCACGCGGTCATGTTCGGCTACGGTGAACGGTGCACCGATACCATCGAGGAAGATCATGCTGGCAATGCCACTGGTCATGGCCGCCAGCAACGAGGCGATACCGGTGCCCATACCATGGGCAAGCACGTGAAACTGGGACAGGCCCAGGCTGTCAGTGACTGCCAGCATGTCCTGGGCATGTTCCCAGAGGTAATAGCCGCTGTCGTGGCGGCGGTGGTCGGAACGGCCATGGCCGATAAGGTCGGGGGCCACGATGAAGCAGCCATCGAGTAGCGGGCCAAGCCGCTCGAACGATGCAGCGTTGTCGAGCCAGCCATGTAACGCCAGCACCGGAATGCCGTCTTCCGGACCCCAGGTGCGTACCGCTATTTCAATACCGTCGAGGTCAAGCAGGTGATCCTTGGGACTGCACAGCGAGCGCATCGAAGTTCTCCTTGGCGGATGCCTTTGCCACGGCGTACTTCACCCTCTCGCAGATACCTCGTCCACGCTGGCCCCTCTCCGACCCTGACATGTACGAGACCGACGCAGCCGCAGGCCACCCAACGCCTCAATGCCCGCGCAGATCTTCAAAGAACGGCTGCCGGCCGTCGACCTGGCACGAGGCCCGTGACGTCGGCGCGGCCTCGCCGTTCGCTGGCTCCACGTACCAGTAGCAATGCCGTATGGCACGGGTCACCGCGACGTAGGCCAGGCGCTGTATTTCGTCCTTCTGCGCTGTGTCAAAGGGCTGGGTATCGCCCGCCTTGCCCAGGCCTGCCTGGCGATAGACCTGGTTTTTGAAGGGAGAGCTGGTCAGGTACTGGCAATCGCCCAGCATGAACACCGCATCGGCCTGCAGCCCTTTGGCACTGTGGTAGGTCAGCTGGCGCAAGCGCCGCTGAGCGGCGGGGAGCTGCGTTTCGGCCTGCAGCACAGGTTGCAGGTGTGCGTCCATCAGGCGTTTGTCACTGCCTTTACGGTAAAGCATCATCACCGATTCGCCGCGCTGGTAGTGTTCGATCAGCGTCTGGGCCAGTGCCGGCTCATCGCGTTCGAAAACCCGCACAGGGGCGCCAGGCAGCTCGGCCGCGGGGCCGCTGGCGCGCGCCTTCTTGCCGGCGATAGCCGGCGTACCCTTGACCAAGTGTTCGGCGGCATCGATCACCTGTTGCTGGCAGCGATAATTGTCCACCAGCATCACTCGAGTATTGGCCGGCGACGGGAACGTCTTGGTGAATTCCATGAAGTATTTGGGTGAACTGCCGCGCCAACCATAGATCGACTGCCAGTCATCACCTACGCACATCAACGAAGCATGCTGAGCCTGCCGCCCGGTATGCATCATTGGGCCACGGCGGCGTATTTCGCGCAGGCTTGCGCGCAGCCAACTGACTATCTGCGGTGACACGTCCTGGAACTCGTCGATCATCAAGTGCGCCAATGGACGCAGCAGCGCATCGGGCAGCAGTTGCAGGTTTTCCGGGTTGTTCTCGCCGAACAAAGCGAACATTCGGTTGTAGGTCATGACCGGTGGCGACTGGTCAAGCAGATGCGCTTCCAAGGCCCTCCAGTACAGTGCCAATGCCTCGAAGAACAGTGCATCGGGGTCACCAGTGGGGAAACTCATGGCGGCCACGGCCGGGTTGACTTCCAAACCTAGGTTTTCGATGAAGTTGGCCGCACCCACGAATGCATCAAGTAACGGCGCCGCAGCCAGCTCGCCTTTTACTTTGTACTCAAAACCAGGGCCTGCCACGGCTTCGCCAGCCAGCGATGCGGCCAGGCGTTGGGCCATGGCGTAGTTGTCGAGCCAGATCAGCGGTTTGTCGCAAAATGCCTGCAACAAGGTGCGCTTGACCGCCCATTCGGCACGCACCGCCAGTTTCGCGCCGGGGCGTTGATACTGGGCGCTCTCTGCCGGGTCGAAGCCCAGCACCACCCAGGTGTCGGTACCTTCCAGGCGGCCGTGGACATGGAACCGACTACCCCGGATCTGAATCGTTTCCCGGCACGGCTCGATGCCTTTGATCGGCCATGCGCCGGCGGCGAACCACAGGTCTTCGATGACGTCGCATAATTCTTCGTCGCGCTGGGCAGCCAGTTGGGTGACCTGCACCCGCTTCTGCACATCCGGGTGGTCTGGGTCCAGCGGTTTGAGCTGCAAAGCCTCATGACGCAAGTTGGCGACGATCTCGGAGAACCGCGGGCTTTGCGCCAGTAGTTGGCTGTAGCACTGGTTGAGCTGTAGCCGCTGAGCATCGTTCAGGCGCAGATCGAACGGATTGCTATCGGCCTCTGCCTCCCGTCCTGCTGGCATTTGGTTGCCCAGGGCTTCGAAGGCACATACTTGGCTGAAGCCTGGCAGGCTGCGTACCAGCGGAAGAATTCGGGAATGAAAGGTACGCACGAGGTCGCGCGCCACTGCCGGTTGCAGGTCGAGCTGCCAGAGCGCAAAAACCTGCACCAGGCGCTTGATGAAGTCCTTGCGGGACTCGCGGGTGAAGGTGACCACGGTCATCGCATCCAACTCGTAGCCCAGATACTGGCGCAGTAGCAGGATACGCAACACCAGTGAGGTCGACTTGCCCGCCCCGGCGCCGGCCACCACGCAAGTGGAGGGCGTGTCGCTGAAGATCAGCTTCCACTGCGCCGGGCTAGGTTGCGCCTCGGCAGGCAGGCGTTGGGCCACATCAGCTTTGAAACGTTTCTTGAGCTCTGCGCTCAGGGGCAGGCGCCAGTCGTCGAACAGGTTGTCGTCCTGGCCCGGCACGCTTGCTTCGTCAGGCCTCCAATCGCGTATCACCAGCACCTGGCGGCCGGCTTCATAGCCTTGGGCATGGCCAAGGTGCCAGGACTCACCATGCTGCGCCTTCAAGCGGGTCAGGCCGCGGCCCAGCACGCGTGCCGCCAGGCGGCGAAACCAGGGCAACTGGGCGGTTGGGGTCAGTTCGGCAAGCGGCTGGGGTTGCTCGTGGGCCACGGTCACTCCGTTGTATATCCAATCAGCGCTCCATGTTGGCCGCATCCGCTAGAAATCGCCAGCGAATGCTTGCGCATCAGTGGATTAGGCGATGAATCGCACAAACTACATGTAAATTCATATCGATATAAACGATCATATTTAATCGATTATTACGCTTATTTTCGATCTATTTTTACCGCATCATGGCTTCATTCCACCCATTCAAGGAGCTCGACCATGCTGCAACTGCGACCCTTCGAAGGCCTTGGCCACGCCAACCACGGCTGGCTCGACGCCCATCATCATTTCTCGTTCGCCGAATACTACGACCCGGCACGCATGCACTGGGGCAACCTGCGCGTGTGGAATGACGACCTGATCGCTGCCGGCAGTGGCTTCCCGCCCCACCCGCACCGCGACATGGAAATCATCACCTATGTGCGTGAAGGTGCCATTACCCACCAGGACAGCCTGGGCAACAAGGGGCGCACCGAAGCCGGTGACGTTCAGGTGATGAGTGCTGGTAGCGGCATTGTGCACAGCGAATACAACCTGGAGGCCATCGACACGCGCATCTTCCAGATCTGGATCGTGCCAGAAAAAGTAGGTGATGCGCCGTCCTGGGGCACCCGCCCGTTCCCCAAAGGCGAACGTGGGGAAGGCTTCGTGACGCTGGCCAGTGGCCGTGCCGGTGATGAGGACAGCTTGCAGATCCGCACGGATGCACGGCTGGTGGCCGCCACTTTGCAGGCAGGGGAAACCGCCGAGTACCGCTTCGATGCAGGGCGCCGGGGTTACCTGGTGCCGGCCAAGGGGCTGGTCGATGTCAATGGGCTGCGGGCCAAGGGCCGCGACGGCGTGGCAGTTGAAAATGAGGATGTGCTGCGCGTGACGGCCATCGAAGACAGCGAAATCGTCCTGGTCGATGTTGCCTGAGGGATAGGGGCCGCCCTGCGGCCCCGTTTCGCTCAATCAGGCGATGGCCGCGTCCACCAGCACCTGCGCTTCTTGCACCAGGCGCTTGAGGTGGGCCTCGTCGATGAAGCTTTCGGCGTAGATCTTGTAGATTTCTTCCGTACCAGACGGCCGCGCGGCAAACCAGCCATTGGCAGTCATCACCTTCAAGCCACCGATGGCTTGGCCATTGCCTGGCGCGTGGCTGAGGATCTGCACGATAGGTTCACCCGCCAGCTCAGTCGATTTCACCTGCTCTGGTGCCAACTTGCTCAAGGCAGCCTTTTGCCGTGCATCGGCCTTGGCTTCTACGCGGGTAGCGAACGGCTTACCCAGTGTAGCGGTCAGGTCATCGTAGGCCTGGCTTGGGGTGCGCCCTGTGCGGGCAGTCATCTCGGCCGCCAGCAATGCGGGAATCAGGCCATCCTTGTCAGTGGCCCAGACGGTGCCGTCCTTGCGCAGGAACGATGCGCCTGCGCTCTCCTCACCGCCGAAGCCCAACGTGCCCTCGAACAAGCCTTGGGCAAAGAACTTGAAGCCAACCGGTACTTCGTAGAGCTCACGGCCCAAACGTTCAGCAACGCGGTCGATCATGCCGCTGGAAACCACGGTTTTACCCACCCCAGCATCACTGCGCCACTGGGGACGGTGGCGGTACAGGTAATCGATGGCCACCGCCAGATAGTTATTCGGCTGCAGCAGCCCATCAGCCGTGACGATACCGTGACGATCGTGGTCCGGGTCGCAGGCGAAGGCTACGTCGAAACGCTCGCGCAGGCCGATCAGGCCCTGCATGGCGTACGGGGAAGATGGGTCCATGCGGATCTGGCCGTCCCAGTCCACACACATGAAGCGGAAAGTCGGGTCGACCTCGGTGTTTACCACCTCAAGGTTCAACTGATAGCGCTCGGCGATCGCCGACCAGTAGCGCACCCCTGCCCCGCCCAGCGGATCAACGCCCAGGCGCAGGTTGGCGCCACGAATCACGTCGAAATCGATGACATTTTCCAGATCAGCCACATAATTGGCCACGTAGTCATGGCGCTGAGTGGTAGCGGCTTGCAGCGCCTGGGCATGGGCCATGCGCTTGACCCCAACCAGCCCTGCGGCCAGCAGTTCGTTGGCCTTGGCCTCGATCCACTTGGTGACATCGCTGTCGGCCGGGCCACCATTGGGCGGGTTGTATTTAAAGCCGCCGCTTTGCGGTGGATTATGCGACGGGGTAATGACGATACCGTCGGCCAGGCCTTGGCTGCGGCCACGGTTGTAGCACAGGATGGCGTGAGACACCGCAGGCGTCGGGGTGTATTCGTCATCCTTGGACAACATTACTTGCACGCCATTGGCCGCCAGCACTTCCAGCGCGCTGGCAGCGGCAGGGGCCGACAGCGCATGGGTGTCGGCACCGATGAACAGCGGCCCGTCGATGGATTTTTCCTGGCGATACAGGCAAATGGCCTGGGTGATGGCCAGCACATGGTGCTCGTTGAAACTCAGGTCGAACGAGCTACCCCGGTGCCCCGAGGTGCCGAAGGCCACGCGCTGGGCCGCCACGCCGGCGTCCGGGCGCCCGGTGTAGTAAGCGGTGAGCAGGCGGGGGATATCGACCAGCACGCTGGCCGGAGCCGGCTTGCCTGCCAAAGGACTGAGCGTCATGCAAAAACCTCGAGATCAACGAATGTTGGTGTTGGAACACGCAGTGTACTGGGAGTTGCAATGCCATGCGACGGTGCGCTGAGCATTAGTTACCGGCCACTTGCCACCAGCCAGGGAACATCTGTTGTACCAAAGGCTCGGCAAAGCGCTGGTCGATCAACACCAGCACGCCACGGTCGTCATCCCCGCGAATGACCCGCCCGGCGGCCTGGATCACCTTGCGCACTCCGGGATACAAATAGGCGTAGTCGAAACCAGCACCGAACTGCCGGCCCAGACGCTGCTTGAACTGCTCATTGATCGGGTTCACCTGGGGCAGGCCTAGGGTCGCGACGAATGCCCCAATCAGTCGCGTACCGGGCAAGTCGATGCCCTCGCCGAATGCCCCACCCAGCACCGCAAAGCCAACCCCCTGCCCGTCTGCCACGAAGCGATCGAGGAACGCCTGGCGCGCAGCTTCGTCCATGCCGGGGGCCTGGGCCCAGGAAGGGATGCCGGGGTGTTGCTGGGCAAGTAGGCTAGCCACCTGCTGCAGGTACTCGAAACTGCTGAAGAACGCCAGGTAATTGCCTGGCTGACGTTGATACTGCTCGGCAATCAGTTGAGTGATTGGCGCCAGTGAGGCTTTGCGCTCGCGGTACCGGGTCGACACGTGGCTGGCAATGTGCACTTGAAGTTGTTCGGCGCGAAACGGTGCCGCAACCTCTAGCCAGGCGGTATCCACCGGCATGCCGAGCAAGTCGGTGTAGAAACGCCGCGGGCTCAAAGTCGCCGAAAACAGCGTGACACTGCGCGCTGCTTGCATGCGCGGGGCAAGCAGCCGCGCTGGCGTTACATTGCGCAAGCACACGCTGGCCAAGCGACGTCTGCGTGGGCCTTCACGCAGGCTGACGTCGAACAGGAAATGTTCATCGAATAACTCGGCCACCCGGCTGAACTGCAGCGCCTGGTAAAAGAACTGCAACACCTGCACATCCACTTCGGCGGGCTTTTCGTTGAGGCGCTCCTGAATCAGCCCGATGCATTGCTGCAGTGCACGCAGAAACTGCTCGGGCAACTGCTCACTGGCCTGATAGGGGGCCTGCTGGGTTTTGAACAGCGCGTTCCACTGACGGTTCAGCCGGTCCAGGGCGCTCCCCAGGCCGGCAGGTTTGGCTTGGCGCAACGCAAGCAACTGGCCTTGATCAAGGGTGGCGCTGTACATGCCGCGCCCGCGCTCGACTAGGTTGTGCGCTTCGTCTACCAACACGGCCACACGCCACTGGTTGAGCTGAGTCAGGCCGAACAACAAGGCATGGGCATCGAAGTAATAGTTGTAGTCGGCGACCACCACGTCCACCCAGCGGGCCATTTCCTGGCCCAGGTAATATGGACAAACCTGATGCGCCAATGCCACGTCGCGCAGCCCGGCACGGTCAAGCATGGGCCGCGATGCCGCCGCCTGGCGCGCAGCGGGCAAACGATCATAAAAGCCTTGTGCCAGCGGACAGGAGTCGCCATGACAGGCCTTGTCCGGGTGTTCGCAGGCTTTGTCGCGTGCTACCAGCTCCAGGGTACGCAAAGCAGGTTGCGGCGTAGCCGCACTGATCTGGCCCAAAGCATCAAGCGCCAGCGCCCGGCCTGGGGTCTTGGCGGTGAGAAAAAACACTTTGTCCAATTGCTGGGGAACCACGGCCTTGAGCAGTGGAAACAAGGTGCCCAGTGTCTTGCCGATGCCGGTACTGGCCTGGGCCATCAGGCAACGCCCGGTGCTGACTGCTTTGTATAACGTTTCAGCCAGTTGACGCTGCCCTTGCCGAAACTGCGGGTAAGGAAAGCTCAAAGCCTGTAAGCCCAGGTTGCGCTGGGCCAGGCGTTGCTGCTGGGCCTGCGCCCATGCCAGAAAGCGTTGGCACTGGGTTTCGAAGAAGCGCTGCAATGCATCTGCAGGGTAGTGCTCGCTGATCAACGTCTGGCTGGCGTTGTCGACATCCAGGTACACCAACGCCACCTCGACGCTTGCCAATTGTCGCGCCTGACACAGCAGCCAGGCATAGACCTTGGCCTGGGCCCAATGCAGTTGGCGGTGGTTGGCCGGCTGGCGTGCCAGATCACCGCGGTAGGTCTTGATTTCCTCAAGGCGATTGGCGGCAGGGTCGTACCCATCGGCACGCCCGCGAACCTGCAACCCCCGATACTCACCCGCCAATGTGATCTCAGACTCATACCCCGCCGTTCGCGTGGCCACTACCCGGCGATGCCCTTCCATACCTTCTTGAGCCGTGGGTGACGGGGTGAAGCGCAGGTCAAGATCGCCCACCTTGGCGCTGAACTCACATAACGCCCGCACCGCCACGCGATAACTCACGCGGACTCGCTCCAGCGCACATGGCAGACCGCTACCGGCAGAGCATGTTCAGCGCAAAACTCCAGCCAGCGCAGTTGGTTGTCCTGCAGGCGGTCACCGGGGCCTTTGACCTCCACCATCAGGTAGCGCTGCTGCTCAGGCCAGAACTGAATCAGGTCCGGCATACCGGTGCGATTGTTACGAATATCCTGCAGCAGGCGCAGGAAACAGTGTTTCAAGTGCGAGGGCGGCACACAGGCCAAAGCCTGATCGAGCAACTGGCTGCTGAGCATGGACCAGAATACGAACGGTGACTGCAGGCCGTGCTTGGACGCAAAGCAATCGAGGATGGCCAGCCGGTGGGATTTATCGTCCAGGCGCCCCAGACAGGCTGCCAATTGTGCTGCGCGCCGCTGCTGGAAATCACTGTCATGTAGATCCTGCGGGGCCGCCTGAAACGGATTGAAGAAGGCCCCAGGCACTGGGGCGAATATGGCCTCCCAGCACAACAGCCCGAATAAGCTATTGAAAAGGGTGTTTTCAACATAGTGCACGTGCCCCCCGGCTTGTTCCAGGTGCTGACGCACGGCCTCCTCAACCCCGAGCGCTGCCTGCTCGCGAGGCAGTTCAAGCTCGATCAGCTCGAGCCGGCGCCGCTGGCGGCGTGGCTGCGGCGGGCCGCCAAGTTTGCGAGCCAGCCGCGGCAGCATGCGCTGCAGTGCCTGCACCTCCAGTGGGTTGGCCGGCGCGGCGGCCATTTGCTGAGCCAGGCTGTAAGCCTGCTCCCAGCGTTCGCTGCGCTCGCATACACGAACCTGGCGGATTCGCGCTTGCGTATGGCTGCTGCGGGCATACACCGCCAATGCCTGATCCCAGTCACCCAGGCGCTCGCACTGCTGGCCAACGGCGTACAGCAGCCGGCTGTAGCGCCGCGCCAGCCACGGGTTGTCAAAGGCCTGATCAGCCAGGGCCGCCAGCACCGATGCGGGCGCCTCACCCAGTTCCAGGCGCTCGCCACACTGATGCAACACCATGGCCTGGTCAACTTCACTGCGCCGATGCAAAGCCCGGGAATCGGGAGTGAAAGCCACTTGCTCGAAACGCACAAGCCCAAGATCGGCCAGCACGAATTCCGACCAGTCTTGATAGAGATTGCCGAAAAACAACAAGCGTATTCGGTCGCACAGTGGCTGCAGGCACCATTGCACGATTCCAACCGGCGCCTGGCTGAACCACTCCTGCAACGGTCGCGGTGTCAGCCCCATGGGCAGCAACTGTGCGAACAGGTCGTTTTTGGCTGCCCGCGGCCGAGCTAGCAGACCGGCGAAACCAACGGCCAGCTCGTCCTTGCGCAGCAACGCGAACAACTGCTCGAGGCTCAAGGCTTCTGGTTCACGCACCCAGCCCAGCGCCAAAAGCGGCTGCAAGGCGCAGGCGGTGTCACCGATTTCGGCATAGTCCAACCGGTCGCAGCGAAACAGCTCGCCCTTGCGCATGACCATGCGCACCATTAGGGCCTGGGCTGGCTGCGCCAACCTGGCAAAGGACTGGATGAACGCGAGCTCCTGCTCATCCAGCAGGTCGGCATAACGTGACTCGACCCACAGCAACACCTGGCGAAAGTTATGCAGGTAATAAAGCGGGTCATCTACAGAATGGGCAATCACAAGACGGGGGTCGGGCAGCTAGAGTGAGCACTGTTTATACATACAGATCACTGCGCTAAGCAAGCACCCGGGGGCTTTGTGCCGGCCTACCGACGAACGGTGTCGTCTGTCGTGGCGCGGATCAGGCTCTGCAAGGCCGCCACCAGCCTATCAGGTTGCCCGCCCAGCCACCTGAGCATTCGAAACTGCCGATAGCCACCCCGCAGGCTGAATTGCTCACCAGCCACCACCTGCAGGGCCGAGTCAGCGCTCGCCGCCGCGCTGGATGGGCACATCTTGGCCGATGGGATACGTACCCAGAGGGCGTATCCGCCCTGGGGCATGTCGAAATCCACCGAGGTGCCCATCACTACCCGAAGGTGCTGGCACAGTTGCTCCATCTGCCCTTGCAGCGCTACCCGCGTTCTGGCCAGATGTTCGTCGATTTCGCCGGAGTAAATCATCTGCGCCACCGCTTGCTGGCGCATCGGGGCCAACTGGAACGCTCGCTGGCTGAATGCCTCTGCCACAGCGTCGTGGCGCCCAAGCAGGTAGGCGTAAGGTGCTTCAGCGCCAACGGCGGCCTCAAGCGATCCCAGCACCAACAGCCACTGCGGGTCCACCAAGTCTCGTAACCGTGAGCACGGTGGCTGGCTGAAGCACAGCTCGCTGTCCACATCGTTCTCCAACAACCAGACGGGGTAAGCTGCCAGCAGATCTGCGATCTGCTGCTGAGCGTGCAGGGGCATCAAGCGCCCCGTCGGCAAACTCAGGCACGAAGGCATGAGCACCATGCGCACCGGTTCGCATCGGAGCAGCCTGGCCAGGCTTTGGAGATCGATACTGCCACTCCGGTCCAGGGGTACCTCGAGCACCCGCACCTGGCAGTTGTGTAACGCGCGCAGGATGCGCCAGCAGCACGGTGAGGCCACCACTACGGTGCTGCCACGCAAGGCCAAGGCCTGAAGAAGAATTTCGATGACACCTTGTACATCCGGGCCCAAGTGCACATCTTCGCCACGCCAGTACTGAAGAGAGGACTGGGTGTAACGCTGGGCCAGAGCCTCACGCAAGCGTGGAGCGCCCAGTAAGCGCACCGGCCGCCCCCGCTGGCGCCCCAGACGCCGCTCATGGGCGAACAGCGCACGCTCCAGCAAAGGTTGCGCAGGCAGCGCTTGGCTTACATCGGCTCGGCCGTTCAGCCAACCCACTTGGGCGAAGTAGCCGGACCTGGCCCTCGATTGCACACGCCCTTCATGCTCGAGCAGGCTATAGGCCGCCTGCACTGTGGCCAACGACACCCGCATGCGCTGGGACAACGCCCTGAGCGAGGGCAAGCGTTGTTGCCCGCCGCGCTCGGCCTCTTCGATCAAACCGACCAGGTAGCGATACACTGCCTGATAGGCGAACTCACGCTCCATCTGGCTGCGCCTTGCGCTGAGCGGTGCCGACAAAGCGTAGTTGCACATCACGGCGGGCGAGGTTGGTCAGCAACTGGCGGAACCCCTGCCCCAGCCTGCCTTTGTAGACCATGCGCAACTTCGCCAAGGGTAGGCCGCTGGTATTGACGATCCAGTCTTTCACGGCATCAGGGCAAGGTTTACCTTGCAAGGCTCGGTGCAGGTAGGGCAAGGCCACCAGCATGTCGGCATGGCAACATTGCAGAAACCGCTCCAGCCCCAAGCCTTGGTTGGTAAACGGCCGGTACAACATGCAGGCGAGCTGGGTCTGTTCAAGCCCATAGGCGCTGGCCAAGCGCGCCGGCTGGGACACCTGAGGCTCGCTGGTCGTATCTGCCTCGACCAGGCGCACGTGGTGCCCAGTTGCGCCAGGCGCGTTGCAGCGCCCCTGCATCTCCAAAAGCTGCGCCATTGCCAATGGGTCGACATAGGCCGCCAGCGGCTGGCCTTCGCGTTCTGCCTGGAAATGCCAGCCCAGCACTCGGTCGAGGTCGCCGTCACCGAGCAACTGCGCCAGCAGATCGTCAATCATGAGCACATGCAGCGGCAGGCTTCGATCAGGGGGACTGGCCGGGGGGTCAATTACCCCGCCCGGTGTTCCAGCCACTGCATGCAGCTGACCCAACCACCTGGCCAGGCTGTCCAGGCACTGGTGCAGTGAACTGGGGCTGTCCAGCCCTGCCCGGCGCAGGCTGCGCCGAGCCCAGGCGGCAAACCGTCGGCGCTGGCTGGCGGGCATGGCCGTCACCAGCGCATCGGCGCCCGGATATGCAGTCAGTGCCAAGCGCACTGCGTCGGCCAACTCCAGATGCGTGCGGCTGCCCAGCAGTGCTTCGGGCCGAGCATCGACGAGGTGGCCGAACAGCAACAAGGCTTCACGGGACAAGGGCAAATACCGCGCCGTGAGCTCAGTTTGGCAACAAAATGGCCCTACAGTCGCACCCTCGACCATCTGCAATTGCACCCGCGGGTCATCATGCATGAACAACGCGTTGAAGGTCCGCTCATGCTGCTGCAACAGCGCGCTGCTGTTCTGAGGCAAACAGGTGACCAGTACGCGTAACTTGAAGGTCACCGGTGCGCGCAGGGCGATGCTCAACTGCGCGGCGCGCAGTACCGCCAACAACCTTGCGCTCTGGCGGTCTGCCCCATGCACCACCAATAGCCGGAACGTACCGATGTACTCAGGGCCGCCAGCAATGACCAGCAAGCGCTGGATCAACAACTGCAGCGATGCTCGCTGCCCCTGGGACATATGAGCCAACAAGCGCTCAAGCACTTGTTGGTAGATGTAATGCATAGCTTGGTCGTGAACGATGCTCACAGCGTTACCCCACAACTTCGATCAACGATACAACGCACCTTCCGAGCAGCGGCGCGACGAACTAATCTGACGAAACTTCCTACAAATTAATAAGAAACTTGGAAGTTGCAATTCGCTGTCGCCACACCATCGAAAAAAACGAGTCCACCCTGAGGCTGATCATCGCTTCGAACCGCGCATTTCGGCGCCTGCCCTTGATCACAACACGCTCCTTGCGCCAACTATCAATACGCCATTATCGAACGTTGCTTAAGGATTAAAAGATACAGATCTTAGTGAAAAAACCATTCAGAAATCCGTTAACCCTTATTAAGCACAATAGGCCAGTGCTGCACAGCTAAACTAAAATGTGCGGCAACATTGCCTTACAAATATAAGACTGACGCGCAGCTAGTTTTAACTAGGCCAGATGCAAAAAAACCGGGCATTCACCCGGTTCGTATCAATAGCGAAAAGCCTTCAGTGAGGCGCTAAATCAAGCACCACTCTTCCGCCGCAAGGGCACTGGTCCATGTAGCGGTGAGCCTCCACCACCTCGGCAAAAGGATAGACCTTGATGATCTGCGGCGTCAGCAATTGGTCAGCGGTGAACTGGTTGATGTCGCGCAGCGCCCGTTGCAACGCCACTTGATCCTGGCTGATGCCCAACTCCGGCTTGCCGGTGAAGTTACCGATACAGTGCACATAGAACTGGATGTTTTTCTGGAAGGCTGCGCACGCCGGGAACGGCGTCTGGTTGCCGCCCTGCAGGCCGTAAAGTACCAGACTGCCACGCGGCGCCAACACATCACCGAGCAGCGACATCTGCGGCCCGCCCATACCATCGAGCACCATGTCCACGCCACGACCATCGGTATATTTGCCGATTTGCATCAACAAGTCCTGCTCTTCCGTGACGATCACCTTCTCAGCACCCAGACCCAGCAAGTACTCACGCTGCTCGGGGTCCTTGGTGGCGGCGAACACCTTCAGGCCCAGCGCCTTACCCAGTTGCACGAAAGCCGGCCCAGCACAGTGGCTGGCGTCAGTGACCAGGGCGGTTTGGCCCGCCTTGGCTCGGGCCAGGTCAACGTAGGCGAAATAAGCGATCAGCAGCGGCGTGTAATGCACGCTGGCCTCGATCGGCGTAAGGATATCCGGGTAGCGGGTGATGGCCGTACGGGGCAAAACGATAACGTCCCCATACACCGGGTGCTCGTTGGCGCTGGTCGCCGGGAAGCTGGCTACCCGGTCGCCCAAGGCGATATCGTCGACGCCCTCACCCACCGCTGTGACAACACCAGCCATCTCGTGGCCGATGCCAGCCGGCAGGCGCGCTTGGGATGGCGCCAGGTTCTGCCGCCAGAGCACGTCATACCAGCTTACCCCGATCGCCTCGACACGGATCTGCACCTCGCCAAAAGCAGGTGACGGTTCGGCCTGCTCTTCGCAGCGCAGCACATCGGCAGCGCCGAACTTGTGGAAACGGACCATGCGGGACATCGCATACCTCGCCTGTGTGAATCTCGTATTACCACGGACTTTATCCGGGCTTTTGCCGTTAGACCATCAGTGGCTATTAATAGTCGACATGCCTGTCATCGATTGGGCACCTGACTTTCCTACACATTGGCCCCCGGAAATCGGTGCAGGGTAACAGCCTTTGGCCTTAATATTCACCCCTGCCCCACTTCAAGCGAAGCGCACCGATGAATCGAAACGACCTGCGTCGCGTAGACCTCAACCTGCTGATCGTGTTCGAAACCCTGATGCACGAGCGTAGCGTGACCCGTGCCGCCGAAAAGTTGTTCCTCGGCCAACCGGCGATCAGCGCGGCCTTGTCGCGTCTGCGCAACCTGTTCGATGACCCGTTGTTCGTGCGTACCGGTCGCAGCATGGAACCGTCGGCACGGGCCAATGAAATATTCGCCCTGCTGTCACCAGCACTGGACTCGATCTCCACCGCCGTCAGCCGCGCCGCCGAGTTCGACCCGGCCACCAGCAACGCGGTGTTTCGCATCGGCCTATCGGACGACGCCGAGTTCGCATTGCTGCCCCAGTTACTAAAGCGCGTACGTGCCGAGGCCCCAGGTATCGTGCTGGTGGTGCGCCGGGTCAACTACCTGCTGATGCCGACCTTGCTGGCCTCGGGCGAAATCTCTGTGGGTGTGAGTTACACCAGTGAACTGCCCGCCAATGCCAAGCGCAAGGTCTTGCGCCGCAGCAAGCCCAAGCTGCTGCGTGCCGACAGCGTGCCTGGCAGCATTACGCTGGACGACTTCTGCGCCCGCCCCCACGCATTGGTGTCGTTTGCCGGTGACCTGTCAGGCTTCATTGACGAAGCATTGGATGAAATCGATCGCAAACGCCATGTGGTCCTGGCAGTGCCTCAGTTCAACGGCTTGGGCAGTTTGCTAGCAGGCACCGATATCCTTGCTACAGTGCCAGATTACACCGCCGATGCCCTGACCGCGGCAGGTGGGCTGCGCGCGGAGGATCTTCCGATCGACGTACGCTCGTTCGAGTTGCACATGGCCTGGCGAGGCGCGCAGGACAATGACCCGGCCGAGCGCTGGCTGCGCTCGCGGATACAGATGTTCTTTGGCGACCCTGACAGTCTTTAGGTTTCGTCGGCCAGGCTGTTTAGCCGATCATTTCTGCCTTTCCACAATCCATGTACCTCACTCACTTCCAGTGAATTGTTACATTGGGGGCACATCTGAGGGCATGATTTCGAAGGTTTGAATCGCCGCTCGTTCCTTACACCCCGCCCAGACGCCGCAAGGATACAGATTTGCCCTCACGGTCACCTCAGCGATATCAACTTTGGTCGCCTTGCACATCACTGGCCAAGGCAAAGGCCACTGCTGCCTGGGCATGCAATTGAGTGGTATCTAACAAGGGCAGTGCGCTGTGCTCAGATTTGATCAACAGCCCTATCTCGGTACATCCCAGAATGATGGCTTGCGCACCGCGGGCTGCCAGCGAATCGATGACCTGCTGATACAACAAACGCGACGTGTCGTTTATAACGCCAATGCACAATTCGTCGTAGATGATGCGGTGAACGACTGCGCGGGCGTCGGCATCTGGCACGATGACCTTCAAGCCCATCGCTTTCAATCGATCTTTGAGAAAGTCTTGTTCCATTGTGAACGACGTACCTAACAAACCTACCGTCGTCACGCCGGCCGCCAACGCAGCCTTCGCGGTGGGATCGGCGATGTGCAGAAATGGAATATTGATGGCTTGTTGAATCTGCTCGGCGACCTTGTGCATCGTGTTGGTACACAGAACCACGCAATCCGCGCCGCCAGATTCGAGCCTTCGCGCCGCATCCGCTAAAATCGCGCCGGCATCGGACCAACGCCCCAGATGCTGCGCTTGCTCAATGGGGCCGAAATCGACACTGTACATCAGCAATTGCGCGGAGCGCAGCGGGCCTAACTGGGTTCTGACTTGCTGGTTGATAAGCCGATAGTATTCGATACTGGATTCCCAGCTCATGCCACCGATAAGGCCAATAGTGCGCATGCGATGCTCCAAAAATGATGAATGAGTGGGAAAAAGCTTCCCATCGAACGAGCGACGTATCTATCAGGAAATTTCATATGCTGAGCCGGGACATATTAGGCGGTGCGGTCTGCGTCCAGCTCTTGCCACGTGCAGCTTACAGCGCCCATGACCCTGCACAGTGGCATACCTTGGGCGTCACGCTGGAGCGGCAGAAAGGCATACATGCCATCAATTCCGATCACCGGGTCGATTTCGACACCCTCCCCGGCGTGCTGGCGCAAACCCCCATCGGGGTCGACGTGTTTTCCGAGTCCATGGGCGGGGGCGAATACCTGGTCCTGCGCATGGACCGTTGCTTTGCCGATCAACACCTGCCGGCGCTGGACCAGCGCATTGAGTCGGCAGGCCATGCGGGGGCTCTTCGCGTAGCGCAACAGATACGTCGTGCGCTACTTGCCCCGCAGGTCGATCATCTGTCCCTGGAACAAACCGTGCTGTCTTTGGTAGAGCTGGCAAAGCCTGCTCAGGATCGTGCGCATCGCCTCAAATCCAATGCCCTCAAACCGGTGCTGGATCAAATTACCGAGCTATATCAGCAGCCTCTGACACTTGAGCAAATGGCCGGGACCTATGGCTGCAACGCGCTACGGTTGCTGCGTGATTTCACCCGCGCGGTGGGCACCACACCCCATGCCTACCTGGTCGAAATCAGGCTCCAGGCCGCCAGGCATTTGATTGAAACGACCGATCTTGCATTGGCGATCATTGCCCTGGAGGCCGGGTTCGCTCACCAATCCCACATGGGCAGCGCTTTCCGTCAGCATCTGGGTATCACGCCGAGCACCTATCGCCGTAGAACAGCTTCGTCGCGTAGATAAGCTGACTACAGGCCTCATCCAAACGACTCAGGGTGCGCGAAGCGCTCATTGCAGGCGACTGGCATCCAGTCTTTCGAAGATGTCAGATAATGGAGCTCGAAATACCTCGACACGTCGCTGGACAGCGACCCTGAGCCATGAACTGACGTTTCCGAGTACACCAATCAGTGCGTAATGGCCGCTGTCAGCGGCACTCAGGCAGCGTTGGACGCAACTGAGCGAGACGCTCAAGCAGGCGCTGTACGAAACCCTGGGCGATCATCGCCCCCCAGTGCCCATCACAAAATCGCTCGCCCCTCACGCAGTAGGTGATCAAGCTCTGCAACTGCTCAAGACTTGCCTGTTCGATGGCCTCAGGCTCCCTGACCAAGCAATCGGCGATAGGACGGTAGTCGAGCGCGACCCAGCATTCCTTGCTTGCCTCTTGGTAGAACTCGTCGACCACTCTGGCATATATCGGCCAAGGGTGTCCGTCGTTAAAGCTGTAGGCCTCTATGGCCGTCCCCCCAGGGTAGAGCAACGGCAGAAAGTGCAATAAGGCGTCGATATCGGCCTGGGTGGGAAGCATCACAACATCCTTTTCATCGGTCAGGGCCCCATCCTTGCACGATGAGCGTGGCTGATAACAGCTCGAAACTCGCCCGTGGCTGTGAACAGCTAGTTGAACGGAGTTATCAGCACATGCAACGCCCTTTGCTGACTCGAGTGAGCGCCAATCCTAGGGTAGTGACGCTTTTTCATGACGCATCCAGCACGTGGCTCATCGAGAATCGAATCGCTCAGCAGTTGACATTAGAGACGATCAGTCTAAATTAGACCGCATGACTACCTCCAAGCTAACCCCACGCCGAGGCCGCCCACCCAAAGTCGCACGGGAACATGGCGAAACCCTCGAGTTGCTGCTGCACTGCGGCATGGAAATCCTCACCGAACAAGGTTTCGCCGCCACTGGTATCGAGGCCGTACTCAAGCGCGTGCAGGTGCCCAAAGGCTCTTTCTACCACTACTTTGAAAGTAAAGAAGCCTTTGGCCAGGCGGTATTGCAGCGCTATGCCGAGTACTTCGCGCGAAAGCTCGAGCGCAACTTCGCTGATAAAAGCGCATCCCCTCTGCAACGGCTGGGCAACTTCGTTGAGGAGGCAAAAGCGGGGATGGCACGCTACCAGTTCCGAAGAGGCTGCCTGGTCGGCAACCTCGGCCAAGAGGTCCTGGTACTGCCGGACAGCTTCCGCGAACAGTTGGAGTTGACCCTGCAGGATTGGGAGCAGCGCCTGGCAACCTGCCTGGAGGAAGCGGTCGAGCTGGGAGAGGTAGCTGGCGGGCAAGACTGCAAGGCCCTCGCCGCCTATTTCTGGGTAGGTTGGGAGGGCGCAGTGCTGCGTGCACGGCTGACCCAGACTGTCCGCCCGCTGGACATTTTCTATCAAGGATTTCTGAACGGAATCACTCGCTGATTCCTTTCGCTCCATTTAAAGACAACCAGTCTAAATAAGGACGAATCATGTTCAACGCCATTTTGATCGAGAAGCAGGATGATCAGCACACTGCGCGAGTCTGCGAACTGCCAGAGGATCAACTGCCGACCGGTAATGTCACCGTCAAGGTTGCCTACAGCACCTTGAACTACAAAGACGCGCTCGCAATCACTGGCAAAGGCCCAGTCGTGCGTCAGTTTCCGATGGTGCCAGGCATCGATCTTGCCGGTACCGTCGAGGCCAGTGACGACCCTCGCTATCAGCCTGGCGATCGTGTGCTGCTCAATGGCTGGGGTGTTGGTGAGGGTCATTGGGGAGGGCTTGCTCAGAAGGCTCGGGTCAACGCCGACTGGCTCATTCCCCATCCCGAAGGGCTGAACGAGCGTCAATCGATGGCCATCGGCACAGCGGGGTACACCGCCATGCTCTGCCTGATGGCCTTGGAGCGCCATGGGCTCGAACCCAGTGCTGGGCCGGTGCTGGTCACCGGTGCCAGCGGCGGCGTGGGCAGTTTCGCCATCAGCCTTCTGGCACGTGCTGGCTATACCGTGACAGCCGCTACGGGCAAGGCCAGTGAGCACGAGTACCTGAAAAGCCTGGGTGCGACGACCATCATCGACCGCGCGGAACTGTCAGCGCCAGGGCGGCCGCTGGCAAAAGAAAAATGGGCAGCCGTCGTGGACTCGGTCGGCAGCCACACGCTGGTCAATGCCTGCGCAAGCACGATGTCCGAAGGCTTGGTAGCGGCTTGCGGCTTGGCTCAAGGTATGGACTTCCCGGCTACCGTCGCACCCTTCATCCTCAGAGGGGTGAGCCTGCTCGGCATCAACAGCGTAACGCAGCCTTATGAACGGCGTATCGAAGCCTGGCAGAGACTGTCTACCCAACTCAACCTGGACAATTTAGCCTTCATGACCAAAGAGATCACCTTGCAAGAGTCGCTGGCAGCTGCTTCGCAGCTCATGCAAGGGCAGATTCGTGGCCGGTTGATCGTTGATGTGAACAGCTAGGAATCGCCAGGGTCATCTGGTCGGCGGGCGCTAGAGCTTGGCGGGCGTTATGGGATCACCTGCGAGCTGCAACGGCCAATATCGCCTGCCCATGGTCGATTACCGGCACCGGCATATGTTCGCGTCGGCTGGTCAACCAGGCTCGCATGCGCTCGGTATCGAAAATCTGGCCTTCGTCCATCATCAACAGAATGAGGGCCTGGGAGACGCGGTAGCAGCCACACAACGAACAGCGCCGCTCCTCCCAACCGATGATGGATTCGATAGTCTCAGCTTGGCCCGCACAAATCAGGCAACTCATGGAAGCCCCCTTATTCTTGTCTCGTAGGCTGGGTGCGATGTTCGTCAGGATGCAATGTTCAGCTATGGCTATATGAACGTTGTGTGAAGCCGATAATTCCCTCACCAGTACAGCGATCGCGGGATGAGGCAAAGCTGCCTCGCCCCTTGCGATAACGGCCCCTGGGTCGAGGCGATGCTGGCGTTATGGAGAGATGGGGTCACTGGCCGGAAAGGTTTCATCCAAGGCACTGTCGACGGTATTTTCGTCGGGCTGAGTCAGCTCGCCACAGTTGCAGCCGGCCATGCGGCACGGTTCACCCTGATGGTGGCCGGTTGCGCAGGCCTCGCAGCAGTAGGCTTTATCACCCTGAACCATGGCATTGGCGTCCACAGTGCAAGAACAATGGTTGCACGAACAACGTTGCTCATTCATCACGGTCTTCTCCACAAGTTGTCGGCCTGAACTGCAGGCCACCTAGGCTTCGAGGGCAATCAGCAAAACGTTGCTTTATTTGATCGTCAAACTTACCGACAAATGGTGGCATTGGCTTGGCACCAAGCGCTCGGGACTACGATCAGTTCAGGCGAGTGACGGTCAGCGCTGTGACAGCGATGCGGTCCACGCGATCGTAGCCTGGTTCGAGCAACTGCTCGCCAAACACGTCGGGGTCCAGCTCTTGATAAGTCCAACCCAATTCAGGCCCAGCAAGAATGGAACGTATTGCTTCCTGGAACGCATCACGCCCATCAACGATAGCGACACCGGTATACAGCAACAACGTGCCACCTACTTTCAGACGCTCACAAGCCTGCTCGACAATTCGCAATGACAGCTCGGCGCCCAGCGCGGCGCCGCCATGGCGGTAAGCGCGGTGCTCGGCGTCAAGCATATAGGGTGGGTTAGCGACGATCAGGTCGAACAGCCCGGTCACTTCATCGAAAAGATCGCTGCGCGACACGGTGATGTTGCTTACCCCCGCCAGGGCCGCATTCACGGCCGTATAGCGCAACGCTTTGGGGTTGATATCAACCGCACTGACCTGCGCATGGGGTGCGGCGCGGGCGATCAGCAATGCCCCAACCCCGCTGCCGCAACCCATGTCCAGTGCATGCTGCACCGGCTCGGGCCGGCTGCGAAGATGATCTTGTATGCACTGGGCAAAGCGGTAGCTGTCTGGCCCAAAGAAAACCGCGTCGTGACTGTCGGTGGGCCAGGCTGAATGCACCAACAGCATTTCATCCAGGCTGGACCAACGTACCGTGCTGCGCCACAGGGCCCCCTGAGCGTCCAATACGCCTGCCACACGCAGTTGCTCCAGCTCGTCGGCGCTGATCAGCTGCGAGGCGAACGGACGGCTCCATCCGAATACATCACGCATTGTCTGAGCGCGTTGCGAACCTTCACGCGCATTGACCCTAGCCTGCGTAGCGGGCGTCACGCAGATGAATCGATAACCATCGGCCTTAAGCCGTTTTCCGAGCTGCAGCAACGCCTCGTCGGCATGGGCCTGAGTCGAATCGAGCATCACAGGAGCCCCCCGTGCATCAAGCCGGTTGCCTGAATGAACGCGCGCGTGGCATTGAGCCCTTGCTGGCTTGCGTGCCGGTTGCCGGCCATTGCCTGTATCAACGTATCCACATCCGTAGTGCGTGGAAAGATTGGCGGCTGGGTCTGCAACTGTAAAGCGCGCTCCCATTGCCCTGGCGGTACTCTGCGCACTGCCGGGCGCTGCCAGCTGCCGGCTATCCAGTCATACCACAGCTGTTTTTCGTAGGCGTCGAACACGCCGAACATGGGTGCTGTAGGCCCTTCGATGACAGACCAGAACCGGCTCTCTTTGGGATCGGCGTTGCGCTTGATCCAGCCCTGATCTTCAAGCGCCTGCACGAACGCAGGCATCGAGCCAGGCTCGGCAAGCCATTCATTAATCGTGCGCCCGCTCAGCCGGCAGCGATCCGAATGCATGCACTGCCCATAGAGCCCTTTGCGCTCCAGGGCTTCGAACAACTCGGTCTGCAAGTCGAAAGAGGCGACCATCGAGGGCGTATCGTCACCCAGGTCGTTCAGGCGATATCCGTGGCGCACACGCTCGTAGAACGCCGGCCCCTCATCCTGGGCCAGGTCGGCGAAGCTGGACAGGGCCAGATTCGCATGGCCACTGGCAGCGTTGTCGATGGTCACGTGTAGCTGGAAGTAGTGCGCATCGATGCCCAACTCGGCCAGCTCATGGGTGGTGATCAGCAAGTGCAACGGCGGTTGCTCATAGCCTAAGTTGTAGCCGATCACCTCTGGCAAGAACCGCTCACAGTGCTGCCCCAGTGCCAGTTGCAGGGCGCCCTGCAGGTAACGTGCAGGTTCGAGCGGCGGCGACTGACGGCAGCCAAGACGGCTCAGCAGACGCTGAAAGATCAACACGTGATTGCAATGCGGGTCGCCATCACCGAGTTCCTCGAGGAACGTGCGGATCAAGCCGTGAAAGCGCGGGTCTTGCCATTGCCACAACATGCCGTGCAGCCAGGCGCCGTCCACTGCCTTGGTCGGTGCGACCTGATGCAAAAACCAAAGCGCGTGGGCACGGTTGGTGAAGTAGCGCCGAGGCGCACCCTCGCGGCGCTGCTGAAGATAC
Source organism: Pseudomonas sp. KCJK9000 (assembly GCF_046230725.1). Lineage (NCBI taxonomy): Bacteria > Pseudomonadati > Pseudomonadota > Gammaproteobacteria > Pseudomonadales > Pseudomonadaceae > Pseudomonas > Pseudomonas sp. KCJK9000. Next base: position 62,692 of record NZ_JBJJLN010000008.1, read on the forward strand.
AAGGCATGTTCATTGGCAACGCGTCGAGTGTGCTCATCAGCCCACTGCGGCAATTTCCGAGGATCGTCTGGCAGGTCATCGGGCAATACGCGTGCATGGCGCAATTGCTCTTCCAGCCATGCCTCGGTGTTTGCTTGGGGGCCTTCGAGCAGGGCTCTGTAGCGGCTTTCCAGCCCCTCGCCGGCCTCGAATGTTCTGGGTGTGAAGTGAGCTTGTGTCGTGGCCACGTGCGTTCTCGTTTTTTTTGTAAGACATGAATAAACGAGTGGGCCACCCACCAGGAATTCGTTTCAATTTCAGGTTGACGGATGAATGGCAACTTGGCTGCAGCAGGTAGTGCGTAGAAGCCCCACTGTGTGAAAAAAACTAAACCTTCTAACGCGCAGAGGCTCAACCAATTGCGACATAGAGGTCGCCCCCATAAAACAAAGGAGTCAGAGATGAACAAGCCATTCTGGAAAATCGCCGGCGTCACCCTGCTGATGGGTCTCGCTTCACTTCAGGTCCAAGCGGCATCGTCCAATGACTTCGTCGACGCCGCGACCGAAGCGGGTATCGCAGAGGTGGTCACTGGCAAGCTGGCACTGGAAAAAAGCCAGAACGCAGACATCAAAAAGTTCGCACAGCAAATGGTCACCGACCATACCAAGGCCAATCAGCAGCTGGGCGAAATTGCGCGCAAGCTCGACATTAGCGTCCCCGACGAGGCGGCACTGACCGACAAGGTCAAGAAAATGATCCTGGAATGGCGCGAGGAGTCCTTCGACCGCTCGTACGTCAACAACCAGGTCGACGCACACGAGAAGGCCGTGGAGCTGTTCAAGAAAGAGGCGTCGTCCTCCGACAAACCAGAGCTCAAGGCATTTGCCAGCGAAACGCTGCCAACTCTTGAGCATCACTTGGAGCAGGCCAAAGCGCTGCAGGCTACTCACGCCAAGTAACCCGCAAGCCTCGAGCCCTGGGAGGCGAAATACCCCTCAGGGCTTTCGGGTCTGCTCTTCTTCGCGCTTGTCTTCAGCCTGCCCCTGGGCCTTGTCTACCAGCAACGGCATAGTCCCAAGCACCAATAAGGCCAGCACCGTACTGACCAGCGCCGTGGCCTCGCGCCCCATACCGGCTGCGGTGCCGATCGCCGCCGTCATCCATAACCCGGCGGCTGTGGTCAGCCCCTTGACATGGCTGGTGTCCTGACCATTTCCTTTGAGAATGGTACCCGCCCCCAGAAACCCGATACCGGCCACGATACCTTGGATCACGCGGCTCAATGCCTGCTCATCGGCTCCAGCCATGCTCGGCGCCAGCACGAAAAGCGCCGCCCCCAGGCTCACCAGCATATGTGTCCTTACCCCTGCGGATTTACCCTTGTGCTCCCGCTCAAAACCCAACACAGCGCCCAATACGGCAGCCATCAGCAGACGTACCACTATCCGCAAGATCTCGCGCCCATCACCAATATCGGCGAACTCGGCCAGAATCGTTTCCCAAATCATATCCATTGCCAGCATCCAGCTTGATCGAGCGCTGAACCTCGCGGGGCTGCAGGCAGGCTCGAGACTTATAGGAGTGAAGAGCGGTCTATCAGAACTGTTTCTGCTGTTATGACGATTCAAAACTGCCAGGGGTGCAACATTACTGCACCAAGGCTCCCATCAAATGTCCAGTGCACCTGCGATAAGGGCGCTGAGCTTATCTGCGACATCGCCACTGGCCGCGTCCAGCAGGCATAACGGTACGCCTTCCAAAGCCGATTGTGTGCCTGACGCCCCCTCGGTAAGCAGCGCCAGCGGGCAGTCCACCTCCATCTGCACGCAACGCAGCGCTTTGGCCAAGGCCGTGTTGATCGGCCCCTGCAGCGCGATCACAAGAGCCGCGGGCTGCATGGCAGCACAGACCAATGGCAGCTCCTCCAGTGGCTGCCCGCAACCAAGCACTTCAATGCGTTGACGCTCGCCACTGAGCAGCAGGCCGTGACACAAGAGCTGTAATTCGGCTTGCCCTGCCGTACCTGCCAGCAGCACGCGCGGAGCCTGGGCCTGGTTCATCTGCAAACGCATCAGCAAGCGAGCACGCAAGAACGAATCGAGAAACAGCCATTGGCTACGCTGCCCTGACGCAGCACCCGACGCCAGTTCGTACCAGACCGGCATCAGTACCTCGCGCAGCACGCAGGCCTTGGGTAACAACGTAAACAGTTGCCCATGGATCGCTTCGAGCGCTTGCCCATCGAAGGCCGCACAGGCCCGCAGCACGGCGCAACGCCATTGGTCGAACGGCGAGTGCTGCTGAAAGTGGACTTCGGGTTGGTTCGCGAGCCTGTCACCGACCTTGCTGATCGGCAAGCCGTTGGCTGTCCAGCGCAGGATGTCGCGGATACGCTGCACATCGCCTGGCGTGTACAAACGATGGCCGCCTTCTGTGCGTTGCGGGCTTATCAACCCGTGGCGGCGCTCCCAGGCGCGCAAGGTAACCGGGTTGATGCCGGTCAGGCTGACCACATCGCGCATGGGAAGCAAATCGGGTTGAGGGGAGTCAGTCATAACGAAAAGTTGTCCGAGTAATGGCGCATTCTAAACTGATATGCACCTTCTGCGGCGAGCCCGCTTGCTTCATCATGCACTCAACAGCGCCAAAGCTTGCTGCACTCCAGCCTGAGCGCACCGAACACATACGAATTGCCTGTAGGTGGGCCTAATGATCAACGCAAAACTCCTGCAACTGATGGTCGAACACTCCAACGACGGCATCGTCGTCGCCGAGCAGGAAGGCAACGACAGCATACTCATTTACGTGAACCCTGCGTTCGAGCGACTGACCGGCTACAGCTCGGAAGATATTCTTTACCAGGACTGTCGCTTTTTGCAGGGTGAGTATCACGCCCAGGCGGGTGTTGGGATAATCCGCGACGCGATTCGCGAAGGCCGCCCTAGCCGCCAGGTCCTGCGCAACTACCGTAAAGACGGCAGCCTGTTCTGGAACGAACTTTCCGTGACACCCGTGCGCAATGAAGCGGACCAGCTAACCTACTACATCGGCATCCAACGCGATGTCACCGCACAGGTTTGCGCCGAAGAGAAGGTGCGCGAACTAGAAGCTGAAGTGGCCCAGCTGCGTGAGCAATTGGCTTTGACACAGCGGTGAAGTAAATCTGTACAAGGTGGCGCTTATGTATAGATTATTCCCCCGGCTTCGGCTATACCTGTACAACAAATCCTTTTTGTACAGGATTGCCAGGAGCCAAGCATGTCAGTGTATCTACAGGACTTTGCCAAGCGTTTCGCCCGCCTTCAGGGCGACAACCTCGATGCGCTGAACGAGCTGTATAGCGAGGACATCACCTTTCGCGACCCGCTGCACCACATAGAAGGGCTCCCTGCCCTACGCGCCTACTTTCAGCAGCTGTACGCCAATGCCAGCGATATTGGCTATGAATTCACCGGCGCCGATGAAGTCGGCCCGGGTCAAGGCTATCTGCGCTGGACCCTGCATTTTCGTCATCCGCGCCTGGCGCATGGCCGGCCGATCACCCTGCAGGGCTGCAGCTTCTTGCAGTGGCGCGACCGTGTGCATGCCCATCAGGACTATTTCGACGCCGGCGCCCTGCTATACGAACATATTCCGCTCATGGGCAGCGCCATCCGCTGGCTCAAAGGCAGGTTGGCATGAGCCGCTGCTGGTTGACCGGTGCGAGCAGCGGTATAGGCGCCGAACTGGCACGCATTCTTCTTGAACAAGGCCATCAGGTTGCATTGGGCGGGCGCCATGCACAACGCCTCGCGCCGCTGGCTGAGCGCTTCCCAGGGCAAGTTCTGCTAGCCATCGGCGAAGTGGACGATCCCCAACATGCTCCCGAGGCCGCAGCGCTGATCGAGCGCAGCTGGGGCGGGCTGGACTGCGTCATTCTTAACGCCGGCACGTGCGAATACCTTGAGCCTGGCCATTTCGATCCAGCGTTGGTCGAACGCGTCATGCGCACCAATTTGATGGGCGTCAGCTATTGCCTGGCAGCAGCCCTGCCCTTGCTTCGTGCCGGCAAGCGGCCCCATTTAGTCGTGATGGGCAGCTCTGTGACCTGGTTGGCCCTGCCCCGCGCAGGCGCGTACGGTGCATCCAAGGCTGCTGTGCGCTACCTGGTGGAGTCGCAGCGGATCGACCTGGCGCGTGAGGGCATCGCGGTCACCTTGGTCAGCCCAGGCTTCGTCGACACCCCCCTGACCCGCCGCAACGATTTCCCCATGCCGCAACTGTGGACGGCCCAGCGCGCCGCGCAATATATCGCCAAGCGCATGCCCGGCCAGCCGCTGGAAATCAACTTCCCAGTAGTTTTCACCTGGGTATTGCGCCTACTTGGAGCGTTACCCGTACGTCTGCGTCTGGCACTGGGCCAACGTCTGGCCCGTCATGAACAGGAATGATGATCCATGCGCATAGCAATCATCGGCAGCGGCATTTCCGGCCTGACCTGCGCCCACCTACTGTCGCGCAAACATGAGGTCACCGTGTTCGAGGCCGAGCAGTGGGTCGGTGGCCACACGCACACGCTGGATGTGACCTACCACGGCCAGCGTTATGCGATAGATACAGGGTTCATCGTATTCAACGACTGGACCTACCCCAATTTCATCCGTTTGCTGGACCAACTGGGGGTGGCTTCGCAGCCCACCGAAATGAGTTTTTCCGTGCACGACCCGGCCACGGGCCTTGAGTACAACGGCCACGACCTGAACACGCTGTTCGCGCAACGGCGCAACTTGGTGTCTCCTGGTTTCTGGGGCATGATCAGGCACATTCTGCGCTTCAACCGCCAGGCATTGGCCGACCTGGACAGCGGTCGCATCGACAGCAACACCACGCTGGGCAGCTACCTGCAGGCCGAGCACTACGGGCAACGTTTCATCGACCACTACATCGTGCCAATGGGCTCGGCGATCTGGTCGATGTCGCGCGCCGACATGTTGCAGTTTCCCTTGGCATTCTTCGTGCGCTTCTGTCGCAATCATGGCTTGCTGTCCGTCAATCAACGCCCCCAATGGCGCGTCATCAGCGGTGGCTCAAGCAGCTATATCGAGCCGCTGTGCCAACCCTTCGCCGACACCCTCAGGCTCAACTGCAAGGTTCACAGCGTAGAGCGCGATGAAGGGGGAGTTACCCTGGTGAGCGCCGCAGGCACCGAGCGTTTCGATAATGTCGTTTTTGCCTGCCACAGTGATCAGGCCCTGAGCTTGTTGAACAAGCCAAGCCCAGAGGAGCGCGCCGTGCTTGGGGCCATTGGCTATGCCAGCAATGATGTGGTGCTGCACACCGATACCAGGCTGTTACCCCGTCGCAGGCGTGCCTGGGCCAGTTGGAACTACCGCCTTGGCGGCCCAGCCCAGGCGCCAGCGGCGCTGACGTACAACATGAACATTCTGCAGGGCCTGGAGGCACCCTCCACGTTTTGCGTAAGCCTCAACCAGACCGCGCTGATCGACCCGATGCAGGTGATCGCCAGGTTCCAATACGCTCACCCTCAATACAGCCTCGCAGCGTCGGCTGCTCAGGCGCAGCACGCGCTTTTGCAGGGCCAGCAGCACAGCTACTTCTGTGGCGCTTACTGGGGTAACGGCTTTCATGAGGACGGAGTGGTCAGTGCCTTGAAGGTGGCCGCCCACTTCGACGTGCGACTGTGAACAGCAGCCTGTGCCATGGCTGGGTCAGCCACCGTCGCCTGACACCTCGGGCTCATGCTTTTGCCTATCGCATCGGCATGTTCTACCTGGACCTGGACGAGCAAGCCTGGCTCAAAAGCCTTTCACGCTGGCTGGGGCACTGGCGCTTCGCACCGCTGTGCTGGCGCGAAACCGACTATCTGCCGGGCAGCACCCGGCGCGGTGAATCACTGGCCGATGCCGCTCGCTCACTGGTCGAGCAGGCCACCGGCCAGAGACCCCTTGGGCCGGTGCGGCTGCTGACGCAGCTGCGGTGCTGGGGGTTGTCGTTCAACCCTGTGAGTTTCTACTTCTGCCATGACCACGAAGGCGTACTGGCGGCCATCCTGATGGAAGTACGCAACACGCCCTGGCGCGAACGCTTTCACTACGTGCTACCGGTGCAGGGCAACCTCACCAGGCCGTTCAGCGTGGCCAAGGCATTCCACGTATCGCCGTTCATGGGCTTGAACATGGACTATCACCTGCGCTTCTCACTGAGCGCGGACCACATTCGTATCCACATGCAAAATTGGCAAGACGGCCTGCAAGTCTTTGCAGCCGATCTTGCTCTGCATCGTCATCCCCTGAACAGGCGTTCGCTGCGCCGCTACGTGATGACGTTCCCATGGATGAGCTTGCGCACTGTTTCGGCCATCTACTGGCAAGCGCTGCGCCTGTTGCTCAAACGTACCCCTGTACATGACCACACCCTCAGCCAGGGCGACCTGGCCCTAGGCCAACCGTTCGAGGACCCCGAAAATGCCAAATCCCACCCTGAGCGTTAGCAAGTTCATAGGCCTTGGCCCCTTGCTTGGCGGGCTGGCACGCAGTGCCGTACTTGCCCAACTGGGCAAGTTGCGCCATGGCCACCTACGCCTGCTCAGCCATGGCCAGCAATGGAGTTTCGGTGATCCTGCCAGCCCGTTGCAGGCAGAGGTGGAGATCCTCGATGACGCCACCTGGAGCCTGGTCGCCGGCAATGGTTCGATCGGTGCTGGGGAAGCCTACATTCACGGCTATTGGCGCAGCCCTGACCTTGCACGGGTGACGCGCCTGTTCGTCGCCAACCTAGAGGTGTTGGATGCGCTCGAGGGCGGCCTGGCCCGCCTGGCGCGCCCGGCCCTGCGGATGCTGCACAGGCTCAACCGTAACAGCCGCCGCGGGGCGCGGCGCAACATTCTGGCCCACTACGACCTGGGCAATGCCCTTTTCGAACGGCTGCTGGACCCTACCATGATGTACTCGGCAGCCCAATTCGAGTACCCGGAGCAGGAACTGGAGCAGGCTCAGTTGCATAAACTCGAGAGGATTTGCCAGAAACTCGAGCTCTGCCCAGATGATCACCTGCTTGAGATCGGCACTGGCTGGGGCAGCCTGGCCATCCATGCGGCCACGCATTACGGCTGCCGGGTCACCACCACGACGCTTTCCGAGGCCCAGTACAGTCATACCGTGGCGCGGGTTCAGGCCTTGGGCCTGGAGCAGCGCATCAGTGTGTTGCGCGAAGACTACCGCGACCTGCAAGGTCGCTTCGACAAACTGGTTTCGATCGAAATGATCGAGGCCGTCGGTCATCGCTACTTGCCGGTGTATTTTCGCCAGTGCGCCTCGCTGCTCAAGCCTGATGGCCTGATGCTGCTGCAGGCGATCACCATTCGCGATCAACGCTACGCCCAAGCCCGCCGCTCGGTCGACTTCATCCAGCGTTACATCTTCCCAGGCGGCGCACTGCCTTCGCTGAGCGTGATGCTCGATACCGCCAGCCGGCACACGGCGCTGAACCTGCTGCACATGGAGGACTTCGGCCCAGACTATGCGCTGACCCTCCAGCACTGGCGGGACAACTTGCGCCAGGCGCGCCCAGCGCTGGCAGAGCTTGGCTACGACGACACTTTCCAGCGCCTGTGGGAGTTCTACCTGTGCTACTGCCAGGGCGGCTTCGAGGAGCGCGCCATCGGCGTTGCTCACCTGCTCTTCGCCCCGCCCCTGGCACGTCGGGCTCCCCTGCCGACAAGCGCATGACGCACAGTGGCAGAGTGCTTGCCAACGCCCTGTGGCTACAGGCTGGCTGGTGGCTGTGCGTACTGGGCGCACAACGCCCCTGGCTGTTGCTTACGTTGATTCCGGGCCTGGCATTGCATCTGTGCCTGACCCTGGACACCCAGCGCGAGATCAAGGCCATGCTGCGTGTGACCTTGGCGGGGTGTTTACTCGATAGCGTATTGGGGGCAGCTGGCGTATTCGCGTTCGATACTGTGCCACTACCGCTATGGCTTGCGCTGATTTGGCTGGTGCTGGCCAGCGGCATGCGTCATAGCCTGGCATGGCTGAGCCGTAAATGGGGGATAGCAGCCCTGCTTGGCGCCGCAGGTGCGCCCCCGGCATACGTGGCTGGCGCCAGGCTGGCCGGGGTTGAACTGCCCTTGGGCGAGATCACCACTTGGCTCTTGCTGGCGCCGATCTGGGCCGCAGCCCTACCCCTGCTCCTGCGCCTTGCAACGTGGCGCTGAGCGGCGGCATCGCTCCGAGCAGTAGCGCACTTGCTCCCAACAGCGTGCCCAGCGCTTGCGCCAGTTGAACGGCCGGCCACAGACCACACAGACCTTGCTCGGCAACAAGCTCTTTTTCATATCGCCTGCCCCGCATCCAGTTGGGCCAACAGTGACTGCCCACGCTGCCACACGGCATCTCGCCGGCTGGCGGACATACTATCGAGGCTGCGATAGACCAGCGCCAACCGGGGGTTGGCTGACAGCACTGGGCGATGGCGTATGAGAAAATGCCAGTACAGGGCATTGAAGGGGCAGGCATCCTCCTCGGCAACATGATCGACCCGGTAGCTGCATTGCTGGCAATGGTCAGACATGCGTTGAATATACCGCCCGCTTGCGCAGTAGGGCTTTGAGCCCAGGTAACCACCATCGGCATGCATCACCATGCCCAGCGTGTTGGGTAGCTCGACCCAGTCGAAGGCGTCCATGTAGACGGCCAGGTACCATTCACAGATCGCACTCGGCACGATCCCGGCCAGCAAGGCGAAGTTACCGGTAACCATCAAGCGCTGAATATGGTGGGCGTAGGCCAACCGCAGGGTCTGCCCAATCGCTTGTGCCATGCAGCGCATGCGGGTCTGCCCGGTCCAGTAGAACTCCGGCAAAGCGCGGTCGTTACCCAGGTAGTTGAGTTCGGCGTACTCAGGCATACGCAGCCAGTACACGCCATGCACGTACTCGCGCCAACCAATCAGCTGACGAATGAACCCTTCAGCTGCGTTGAGCGGTATGCGCCCCTCGCGCCATACCCGGTCGACGTCCTCGCACAGGCTGCGCACATCAAGCAGGCCCAGGTTGAGCGCTGCGCTGATGCGTGCATGGAACAGATAGGGATCACCTTCAGCCATGGCATCCTGGTAGTCACCAAACGCCGCCAGACCAAATTGCAGAAAGTGTTCCCAGAGTTGCTGAGCTTGGGCGTGGGTAACGGGGTAGTCGAAGCCTTCGACGGATCCGTAGTGGCCGCTGAAATGCAACCGCACCAAGCTGACGACTGCTACGGTGATCTCATCCTGCGGGAAATGCGCAGGAAAAGGCCCATGCAACTGGCCGGGCAGGCGCTTGCGGTTCTGGCTGTCGAAGTTCCAGGCGCCGCCTGCCGGGCTGCCGTCCAATTCCATCAACAGGCCGGTACGCTTGCGCATACCGCGGTAGAAGTGCTCCATACGCAGCTGGCGACGCTGGCTGGCCCAGCGCGCAAAAGCTTCCCTGGAGCACATGAAGCGCGTATCGCGGTGCCACACCAACGGCAAACCGGCATCTCGCAGCGCCTGCTCCAAGCGCCACTCGCCGCACTCGGTGAGATGAATATCAGTCACCCCCAGCGCTTTGCGCCAACGCTGTAGCTCGCCAACGATGCTACCGCTGTTGTCGGCGGCATCGAGCTCGACATAGTGCACCTGCCACCCGCGTTCGCGCAGTGCCTGGGCAAAATGGCGCATGGCGCTGAATATGAGCACGATCTTCAGCGGATGATGGGGCACATAGCGGGCCTCCCCCTGCACCTCCGCCATCAGTATGGCGTCGGTGGCCGGGTCGAGCGCCTGCAGACTTGCCAGGTCGAAAGACAGCTGATCACCCAACACAAGGCCCAGGCGCACCGCTTTGGCTACCACTGGCTGTCGAGCGAAAAAGGTATGCGAAGCGGCGCAATGGGGCCGTCGCGCTGCCCGCACATTTCATCGTGGACCGCATGTTGTACCAGCATGCAGGGCACCGGTGGAACGTCGGCGAGCAACTGACGCAACTCGGTCGTGGAGCGCAAACGAATGGGCTGGTCATCGTCATCGGCCAAAGTCACTGGGCCTTCTGTGGTCAAAGCTCTGAGAATATAGAACCCACCTTCGAGCGACAGCAGTTCCAGCTCTTTCGCTTCACCGCTGGTTACCATTTGGATCAGTGTGGTCAAGTTCATGGCGTAGCCTCGGGCATGCGGCGGAAGAAGAGAGTGATCTGGCCGATCTCGACACCGAGCTTGGTCATGCTCGACCGGTTGATCAGGGTGTCGTCATCCATCAAATACATCCAATCGTCCAGATCGACCTGCCAGTGCCGCCCGTCAACCGGCAGGTCCAGCGTGTATCGCCAACGCAGTGCATTACCCGCCACTTCGCCCTGCGCCTGGCCAATCACATCGCCAGCCGTGCCCCGCCAGCGGTTTGGGCCTTCGGGCACCAATGTCCAGACGCGCTGTTGGCGGGTGCCGTCGCTGTACACGAAACGTTCGTCCAGGATCAGTCGCTCGCCCTCGCGACGGCTATCGATGCGCACGTGAAAGCGCTTGACCACTTCGCCTGATCGCTTCTGGAACATGCCCCAGGCCTGTACGGGCCGCGAGAAGAACGCAGCCAAGTCAAATTTTGGTTGCTCCTGGGCATAACGCTCTACCCCCACATTGCCGCAACTGCCTAGCAGCAGGCAGCAGACAAGTAGCATCGCTCTAGACATATTCACGTTCCTCGCTCGTTGCCTGCCAGCCCAAGTAGGCGCTGACGCAGTTGTGTGTCCCTGGCGCCGGGTGCCAGCCATATTGCAAAGAAAGCTCTGGCGAAATACGGGTCCGCAATCTCGCGGCTTAGTTGGCCATTGATGTAAAACCGACAACCGACCTCTGGGATATAGACCCCGGTAATGCGCATACCAGGTTCTACGTCAGCGAATGCTTGCCCTAGGGCCTTGCCCCAATTATCGCTTTGCTGCGCAGTCAGGGTGCCAGCGCTCAAACGGCGCATCTCTTGAAGGCTGGCTTTGACCAAGGTGTCTTTCGAGAGCGCTCGGTGGTAGAGCAGGTCGAGCGCAAATGGCTGATTCCAGTCATGGACAGGGCCTGCTGCCCACAGTTGAGCCGTATAAAGGCTCAGGCCAAACCAGGTGAACTCCCCAGAGCCGATCCGCTGCGCGCCCGGCACGTCCGAACGCCAGTCGCCTACCGCAGAAAATGCAGCAAGCAGCAACAACAGGCAGGTCCAACGAATAGGGCGGGCCATGCTGACCTCGGTCACGTTCAAATCTTGTACAAATATAGCACCATGTATAGGTTTTGCTCGAATAACGTATAGTTTTTTTCAGTTATCGACCCAAGCCAAGGTCGCATCCCGAGCTAGGGATGTCGCCTCTAGCACCGCCTGTAGCAATGCAAACGCCTACCCTTGCCCTAGCCAACGCCCAGCGGCTGGTCATCAACTTTCTAACCCCGTGGAGTCGTGAACAATGCCGATAGGCTTCAGGCCTGCCCAGGCCTCGGACGCGCAAGACATTGCGCGTTTTTTCCAACTCACATCCGAGGGCATGGCCGATTACATCTGGAGCACGCTCGCAGCCCCTGGAGAATCATTGCTCAGTGTCGGTACCGCTCGCTATGCCAGAGACCATGGTGACTTCTCCTTCAAAAATTGCCTGATGGCCACCGACGAGGAGCGCGTGGTCGGCATGATGCACAGCTACCCGTTGTACGCCACGGCTGGCAGGCCGAGTGAAACCGACCCTGTGCTTGCCCCCTATGCCGACATGGAGGTCCCCAACACGTTGTACATCTCAAGCCTGGCACTGGATGAGGGGTGGCGAAACCGGGGGCTGGGGCTTGAGTTTCTGCGCCACGCCCAGCAGCGCGCTGACAATGCAGGCCTCGATGGCCTGTGCCTGATCGATTACCAAGCCAATCACGGCGCCCGCCGCTTCTATGAACGCCACGGCTTTAGAATCGTAAAAACCTGCCAGATCGTGGCCCATCCGATGCTGCGAGTCACCGGTGACGCCTACTTGATGTATCGCCCCACTCAAAATGTGCTCGGGAAATGACCATGAACAAGCCACTAACCGTATTCCGCGAACTGAGTGTTGAACCGCTGCGCGACCTGCCATTCTTCGAAGCCGTTGTGGAAGGTGACCCGCACACGCTGACTACCAAGCACTATCACGACGAGCAGCAAGGCCGGATCAGCGGCGAATGGGAAGCCAGCGTCGGGGCATGGCGCATCGACTACAAGGTTTGGGAGTTCTGCCATGTGCTAAGTGGCTGCTGCATCATCGAACTTGAGGGTTGCTCGCCAGTCAGGTTGAGCGCTGGCGACACGTTCATCATCGAGCCAGGCGCCAAAGGTAAATGGACAGTGGTGGAAGACATGAAAAAGAACTTTGTCATTCTGCTGCCTGCCGGCTAACCCGCGCGCTTGACGCCAGCTCCGGTGGCAGGGGTGGGCCGCCCCATGGGCACCATCTTGGGTCATAACCTACAGCCCCCTGCCCCATGCACCCTTTTGATGCAGGTCAGTCACTACACTCCAGGGCCGAGCGAAGGATAAAAGGCATATATTTCAGCAAGTTATCCTCGGCACCCGCGCCTGGAGGGCTGCGCCGGGTTTTGGGCACTTTCATTGCAATGAAGCCTTGCATGCACAACGCACTGCCAGCAATGGTTGCAAGGAGTGGCTATGTCCCGGGCCTTTTTCAATGAGATGTATGAACCCAACGGCAATTGCCGCCCGCATTATCAAGAGTTCGCTCGCTGGTTGGCCAACACCCCGCTGGAGCTGCTGGAGCAACGTCGACGCGAAGCCGACCTGCTGTTTCACCGCGCCGGCATCACCTTCACCCTCTATGGCGACAAAGAAGACACCGAACGCCTGATCCCCTTCGATATCATCCCCCGCAGCATCCGCGCCAGCGAGTGGCGCACGGTCGAACGCGGCTGCATCCAGCGGGTGCAAGCGCTGAACCTGTTCCTGCAAGACATCTACCACGACCAGCGCATCCTCAAGGAAGGCATCATTGCGCCTGAGCAAGTGCTGGCCAATGAAGGCTATCAGATCGCCATGCAGGGCCTGGACCTGCACCGCGGGCTGTATGCCCATATCGCCGGCGTCGATCTGGTGCGCGATGGCGATGGCAGCTACTTCGTGCTGGAAGACAACCTGCGCACGCCCAGCGGCGTCAGCTACATGCTCGAAGACCGCAAGATGATGATGCGTTTGTTCCCCGAGCTATTCGCCGCTCAACGTATCGCCCCCATCGACCACTACCCCAACCTGCTGCTCGATACACTCAAGAGCGCCAGCCCTCTGGATAACCCTACCGCCGTGCTGCTGACCCCAGGCCGCTTCAACAGCGCCTACTTCGAGCACGCCTTCCTGGCACGGGAAATGGGCATTGAACTGGTGGAGGGTGCTGACCTGTTCATCCGTGATGAGCATGTCTACATGCGCACTACCGCAGGCCCTCAGCAGGTGGATGTGATCTATCGACGGCTGGACGACGGTTACCTGGACCCACTGTCGTTCAACCCCGACTCGATGCTCGGGGTGCCAGGGCTGATCTCGGTGTACCGCGCCGGCAACGTGGTGCTGGCCAATGCGGTGGGCACCGGGGTGGCTGATGACAAGTCGATCTACCCCTATGTCGATGAGATGATCCGCTTCTATCTGAGCGAGGAACCGATCCTCAACAACGTGCCGACCTGGCAGTGCCGGCGCCCTGCCGACCTGTCCCATGTACTTGCGCACCTGCCGGAGTTGGTGGTCAAGGAAACCCAAGGCTCCGGCGGCTACGGCATGTTGGTCGGGCCAGCTTCGACCAAGGCGCAGATCGAGGACTTCCGTGCCCGCATCAAAGCTCGCCCGCATGCCTACATCGCCCAGCCCACGCTGTGCCTGTCCACCTGCCCGACCTTCGTCGACAGCGGCATCGCACCGCGCCATATCGACCTGCGCCCGTTCGTGCTGTCGGGCAGCGAAACCCGCTTGGTGCCCGGTGGCCTTACCCGCGTGGCCCTGCAGGAAGGCTCGCTGGTGGTCAACTCGTCGCAGGGCGGCGGCACCAAGGACACCTGGGTGGTGGAGGACTGAACCATGCTTTCAAGAACCGCTTCCGACCTCTACTGGATGTCACGCTACCTGGAGCGCGCGGAAAACCTCGCGCGTATGCTGGAGGTCAGCTATTCGCTGTCGCTGATGCCCCAGGCCGGGCGCAGTGACGGCCATGCGGAGCTGGCCATGTCGCTGCTGGCCTCCGGCACGCTGGATGACTACCGCCGCAGGCACGCCGAGCTCGATACCGAACGGATGCTGCACTTCTTCGCCCTGGATGCGACCAACCCCAGCAGCATCTATTGCTGCCTGCAGGCGGCCCGAACCAACGCCCACGCTGTGCGCGGGCGTATCACCGCCGACATGTGGGAGAACATCAACGCCACCTGGATCGAAATGCGCAAGATCGCCAGCAATGGCCTGGGCCGCTACGGCATCAGCCAGTTCTGCGACTGGGTCAAGGAGCGCTCGCACCTGTTCCGTGGAGCGACCTCGGGCACCATCATGCGCAACGATGCCTACAGCTTCATCCGCCTGGGCACCTTCCTTGAGCGAGCCGACAACACGCTGCGCCTGCTCGATGCTCGCTATGAAATGTTCGGCGAAGCCTCTGAAGAGGTCAGTGATGATTCGGCCCGTGGCTACTACCAGTGGAGTGCCCTGCTCCGCGCGCTGACCTCCTATGAAGCCTTCAACGAGCTCTACCGCGCCGCGCCCAGCGCCCGGCCAGTGTCCGAGCTGCTGCTGCTGCGGGTGGACGTACCCCGTTCCCTGCACGCCTGCATCGATGAGCTGGATCAGATCCTTGGCAGCCTGCCCGGCAGTACCGGGCGCGCGGCACAGCGCATGGCTGCCGAGCTCAATGCGCGCCTGCGTTACACCGCTATCGACGAAGTCCTCGAGGCCGGGCTGCACCCGTGGCTGACCGACTTCCTCGGGCGCATAAACCAACTGGGCCAGGCGGTCCATCGCTCCTATCTGGAGGTTGTATGAAACTGTCCATTCGCCATGACACCACCTACAGCTACGCAAGCGATGTGTGTAACAGCATCCAGTTCCTGCGCCTGACGCCTCGCAGCAGTGGCCGCCAGCGTATTGATCAATGGCAACTGGACCTGCCCTGCAAAGTGCGGGCTCAGGTCGATCCTTATGGCAACATCCTCCATGTGTTGACCTTGGACAAGCCCCACGGCCACCTGGCCCTGACCGCCAGCGGCCAGGTAGAAATCGACCCGGCGTGCGAGCACGAGGCCGGTGAACACTCACCCCTGCCGTTCCTGCGCGGCAGCCACCTAACCGAAGCCGACGACACCCTCAAGGCCTTCGCCAGCCGCCACTGCGGTGAACACCGCGACCGAGCCGCGCTGACCGCGCTAATGCAGGGCCTGGCCGAGCACATGCCGTATTCCCCTGGCGCTACCTCGGTAGGGACCACAGCCATCGAAGCATTCAAGGGCGCCGCCGGGGTTTGCCAGGACCACACCCACGCCTTCCTCGCTTGCGCACGCAGCCTGGGCATCCCGGCGCGTTATGTCTCCGGCTACCTGTGCACCGAGGATGAACAACACCTGGCCAGCCATGCCTGGGCCGAAGCCTGGGTCGACGGCGCCTGGTACAGCTTCGACATCACCAACCGCCTCACCCGGCCTGAACGCCACTTGAAGCTGGCGGTGGGCCTGGATTACCTCGATGCCTGCCCGGTCAGGGGCGTACGCCGGGGTGGCGGCGTCGAATCTATGCAAGCCAGCGTCCATGTGCACCGCCAGTAACTGGCGCAGCCTGCGCTCACAACGATTTCCAAGGAACCGCCCATGACTTACTGCGTTGCCATGCACCTGGCGGACGGGCTCGTTTTCATCAGCGACTCGCGCACCAATGCGGGGATCGACCAGATCTCGACCTTCGCCAAATTGTTCGTTTTCAGCCTGCCCGGCGAGCGTCTGATCGTCCTGCAAACGGCAGGCAATCTGGCGACCTCGCAGTCGGTGGTGAACCTGCTGCGTCAACGAACCCAGGGGCCTGGCCCCCACCTGCTGAACGTCGACACCCTGTATGACGCCACGGTGCTGGTGGCCGACACCCTGCGCGAGGTCGTCAGCCGCGACCGCTGCAAGCTGACGGCCGGCATCGACCTGACCAGTTCATTCATCGTCGGCGGGCAAATTGCCGGCAGCCCAATGGCGATCTACAACGTCTACGCCCAGGGCAATTTCTTCCAGGCAACGACCGACACCCCGTTCCTGCAACTGGGCGAAAGCAAGTACGGGCGGCCCATTCTGGACCGTAACCTCACCTACCAGACGCCGCTTGACGAAGCGCTGCGCTGCGGGCTGATCTCGTTCGACTCGACCATCCGCAGCAATTTGTCGGTGGGTATGCCATTGGACATGTTGGTGTACCACAAGGACAGCCTCGAAGCCCCCGCCCGTCAGCGTATCACCAGCGACGACGCCTATTACGTGCAGATTCGCCGGCAATGGAGCGATGGCCTGAAACGGTTGCTGGCAGAGTTGCCTGCCCCTCCCTACAGCTGAGGCCAACTGCGATAGCGCTGCCAGCAACCCATCGAGGGTGATGCCCCGCCTCCACGCCGGGGTGGCGCACCGTGTTGACGGCAGCGCTTGTTCGATTTTACGTGAGTTCGCTTCGCACTATCGCAGCGCCTGCGCTCAGCGCATGCAGCTTGCCGCTGGCCACTTGGCGCGGCAGCGGGGCCATGCCGCAGTTGGTACACGGGTAAAGTTTATCGGCGTCCACGAACTGCAGCGCCTTGCGCAAGGTATTGGCGACCTCTTCTGGTGTTTCGATTGCGTGGTTGGCCACGTCGATGGCACCGACCATCACTTTTTTGCCGCGGATAAGTTCAAGCAGCTCCATCGGCACATGGGAGTTGTGGCACTCCAGTGAAATGATGTCCAGGCTAGACTCGCGCAGTTTGGGGAAGGCTTGCTCATATTGGCGCCATTGGTCACCCAAGGTCTTCTTCCAGTCGGTGTTGGCCTTGATGCCATAGCCGTAGCAGATATGCACGGCCGTTTCGCATTTCAGGCCTTCAACCGCCCTTTCAAGGGCGGCCACACCCCAGTCGTTGACCTCATCGAAAAACACATTGAATGCCGGCTCGTCGAACTGAATGATGTCCACCCCTGCGGCCTCCAACTCTCGGGCTTCCTGATTGAGGATACCGGCGAATTCCCAGGCCAGTTGCTCGCGGCTCTGGTAATGGCTGTCGTAGAGGGTATCGATCATGGTCATCGGGCCCGGCAGTGCCCATTTGACCGGCTGGGCGGTCAACCGCCTCAAGAACTTGGCATCTTCGACGAACACCGGCTGCTTCCGAGCGACAGCACCTACCACGGTGGGCACGCTGGCGTCATAGCGATCGCGGATCCTGACCGTCTGACGCTTGGCAAAGTCCACGCCGCTCAGGTGTTCGATGAAGGTGGTCACAAAGTGTTGGCGGGTCTGCTCGCCGTCACTGACGATATCGATACCGGCATGCTGTTGCGCCTGCAGGGCAAGGCACAGCGCATCCCGTTTGCCTTCGGCCAAATGTTCATCCTGCAAGTTCCAGGGTGACCACAGTGTTTCTGGCTGCGCCAACCAGGCAGGCTTGGGCAAACTGCCGGCAGTCGAGGTGGGTAAAAGTCTGTGCATATCGAACTCCTTCAAGGCTGGCGACTCAGCTGATGCTTTGAGCGCACCACTGCTCCAGCAGCACGCGGTAAGGCTTGATGAAATGCTCTTCGGCGAACTGGCCTTGCTCGATGGCCAACCGGGCTCGCTCCTCGCGGTCGTAGACGATGCGAGTCAGTGAGTAATCCTGGTGCTGCAAGCTGGGGCGGTAAGTTGTACCGGCTGCGGCATTCGCATTGTAAATCTCCGGCCGGTAGATCTTCTGGAAGCACTCCATGGTGCTGATGGTGCCGATCAACTCCAAGTTGCTGAAGTCGCTCAGCAGGTCACCGGCAAAATAGAACGCCAAGGGCGCCACGCTATGGGGCGGCATGAAGTAACGCACCTTCAAACCCATTTTTCCGAAGTATTCATCTGTCAATGAATATTCATCCTGGCGGTATTCAACGCCCAGTACAGGGTGCTGATTTTCCGTTCGATGATAAGTTCTACTGCTGGAAACGCTCAGGCAAATCACCGGCCGCTTGGCAAAATGTTCTCGATAAGCCAACGAACTGACGAATGACTTGAAGAGGGCACCGTGTAATGCCCCGAAGTGCTCGGGCGTGGTGAAGACTGCTTGATCTTTATTGTGCGCCCGCAATACGACACTAAAATCGTAATCACGCAGATACGAGGAAAAATTATTGCCGACGATGCCCTCCAAGCGCTGGCCAGTAGCCCGATCATGGAGGGTGGTTTGCAGCAGTTCAAGCAAGGGCAGCCTTTGGCTTGAATGCTCGGCATCAACATTGATCTCGGCTGAAACGATATCCAGCTCAACGCTGTAGCGATCCCCACGGGGATTATCCCAGTGCGCCAGCTCATTGAATCGATTATTGATCATCGTCAACGTATTGCGCAGATTTTCCTGACGACGCTCGCCCCTGGCCAAGTTGGCGAAGTTGGTGGTGATCCGTGTGGTTTCAGCCGGGCGATAATGCTCGTTGAAACCAACGCGTTTTATGGAGAATGTAAAGTTTGGGCGCGTCATGGGCTGACCGTCTCATTTGCATGTTCAATGATTTCCAATTGCTGGGCATTCTAAGTTGCAGCGCTTAGCCAGTTGAACTGAATTGATTTCACCGGCTCTTTAGTCAGGCTCATGAAGGCGTGGGCACCGCTGCCGCCGCCCACGGCAGTCGTCTATGCTGAATCTTCTCTGCCAAAGGAATCATTCCATGTCCAAGCTTTATCCCAGCGTCGACCCGCAAGGGCTGGTCGAGTACTCGGTCGTTTACACCGACCGATCGCTCAACCATATGTCGCAGGCTTTTCAGGGGGTGATGCAAAACATTTCCAGCACCCTGAAGCAGGTCTACAACGCCCAGGCCGTTGCTCTGGTGCCAGGCAGCGGTACATTCGGCATGGAGGCGGTGGCGCGGCAATTTGCCAGTGGCGCCCGATGCCTGGTAATACGCAACGGCTGGTTCAGTTATCGCTGGAGCCAGATTCTGGAGATGGGCAACATCGCGGCGGCAACTTCGGTGCTCAAAGCCAGGCCAGTCGAGGCTGGACGCCAAGCGGCTTACACCCCTGCTCCCCTGGATGAAGTGCTGGCGGCCATCGAGGCGCACAAACCTCAGATCGTTTTCGCCCCGCACGTCGAAACCTCCGCCGGGATCATTCTGCCCGATGACTATCTACGGGCGGTGGGCGACGCCGTGCACAAGGTTGGCGGCCTGTTCGTGCTGGACTGCATCGCCTCGGGCGCACTGTGGGTCGATATGCAGGCCTGCGCAGTGGACCTGTTGATCAGCGCACCGCAAAAAGGCTGGAGCGCTTCCCCTTGCTGCGCCATGGTGATGCTCAGTGCACTGGCTGTGGAACGCATCGAACACACCCAAAGCAGCAGCTTTGCCTGCGACCTGAAGAAGTGGCTGCAGATCATGCAAGCCTACGAACAGGGTGGGCATGCCTACCACGCCACCATGCCCAGCGACGCGCTCGCCCGGTTCAACGATGTGATGAAGGAGATGCAAGCCTACGGCTTCGAGAAACTGCGCGCCCAGCAGCAGGCACTCGGCGACCGGGTTCGCGCCATGTTGGCCAGCAAAGGCATCAGGAGCGTGGCAGCGCCCGGCTTCCAGGCCCCAGGCGTGGTGGTGAGTTATACCGATGATGCCGACATCAAAAACGGCAAGAAATTTGCCGATCAAGGCCTGCAGATTGCTGCCGGAGTCCCCTTGCAATGTGACGAGCCGGCGGACTTCCAGACGTTCCGCATCGGTTTGTTCGGGCTCGAAAAACTGTACAACATCGAGCGCACGGTCAGCATTCTGGAGCAGGCGCTGAATGAAGTGATGCCCCGTTGAACGCTCGCTGGGTCACACGCAATCAACGTATATTCAGCCAGTGATCCAGCCACAGCTGGCCCGCACCTTGGGCGGTCAGCAGCACAAGCAAGCCGGCCCATGTGGGGTGCGTGCCTTTAAGTACGCAGAACCTCGGCGCCGGCATTGCCTGGCAGGCGCGCGGTATCGACCAGCGCGATACCAGCGATCAGCGCCACACCCAGCAATGCCCAATGAAAATCGGTGACGCTCATGCTGCCCTCCGCGCCACGCAGCAGCATCGATAGCCTCAACAACAACGCCACCACGGCGACACCCAAGGCCATTGCCAGCTGGAAGAACATGCTGAACAAGGTCGATGCCTCGGCCATCAGCGGCTTGGGCACCTCGGCAAAACCTACGGCGTTGTAGGCGGTGAACTGCATCGAGCGCGACAGCCCGCCCACGAACAGCACCAGTGCCATCCAATACCACGCCATCCCCTGCTGCAAACTCAGGCAGGCCAGGATGCTGGCAACGCCGATCACCCCATTGCAAAGCAGCACTCGACGAAATCCATAACGCCGCATCAAGCCGGTAGTGAACGGCTTCATGGCCAAATTGCCCGCAAAGATCGCCAGCACCAGCAAGCCTGCATCCACTGGGGAAAGGCCAAGGCCAACCTGGAGCAACAGAGGTATCAGGAACGGCAAGGCACTGATCGACAGGCGGAACAGCGTACCGCCAATGATACTGGCCCTGAACGTGCCGATCGCCAAAACCGCCATTGGTAACAGTGGCGCTGGATGCCCCAGGCAGTGGCGCCACGCCAGCCACGTTAGTAGCCCGCCCAACGTGACCAGCGCCGCACCGCTAAGCAGGGTGCCGGCCCCCATCGAACCGAGGGTTTCCAGGCCGATCAGCCATGCCGCACAGGCCGATGCAAGCAGCACGAAGCCACGTAGATCAAACGGCCGTACATCACTGCAACGGCTAGCGGGGATCAGCCACCATGCCGCTGCCATGGCCAGTACACCGAGCGGAATATTCAGGTAGAAGATCCACGGCCATGACCAATGGGTGACGATCAGCCCGCCGATGGGAGGGCCCAGTACCGGTGCCACCAGCCCGGGCCAGGTGATCACCGCGAGCATTTTCACCAGGTCTTGTTTTTCGGTGGTACGCAGCACCACCATACGGCCGACAGGCACCATCAACGCACCCGCGATACCCTGCAGCACGCGCGCAGCGACGAATGTTTCAAGGTTCGGCGCCAAACCGCACAGCCAGGACGCCAGGGTGAACAGACCAATGGCGCCAGCAAACACCAGACGCGCACCAAAGCGTTCGGCCACCCAACCACTGAGCGGGATGAACACCGCCACTGCCAGGAGGTAGGCGCTGATGCCAATGTTCAGGTTGACCGGGTTCTGGGCAAAGTCGCGGGCCATCTGCGGCAACGCCGTGGCGATGATGGTGGCATCGAGGTTCTCCATGAAGAAGGTGACTGCCACCAGCAATGCAACACCGATGCCTCGGCGCGAAGCATTCGACGCGGCTGAGTGGCTCATGGCACCGCTCCCCTGGGGCTTTTAGTGGATATTAAGCGCTGCACGCAGGGCCAGTAGGTAGGTTTGCACGCCGAACCCGCATATCTGCCCGCTCACCACCTCGGCAA
This sequence comes from Pseudomonas sp. KCJK9000, assembly GCF_046230725.1. Lineage (NCBI taxonomy): Bacteria > Pseudomonadati > Pseudomonadota > Gammaproteobacteria > Pseudomonadales > Pseudomonadaceae > Pseudomonas > Pseudomonas sp. KCJK9000. The sequence continues at coordinate 84,358 of NZ_JBJJLN010000008.1, forward strand.
ACACCGAGTGGTGGCGGAAGGGTTCCCGGGCATGGATGTTCGACATATGAACCTCCACCACTGGCACTTCGAGGATCGCCAATGCGTCGCGGATACCGTAGCTGTAATGAGTCCAGGCTCCGGCATTGATCAACACTGCATCCACTCGATCTTCATAGGCCTGATGGATGCGCTCGCACATGGCTCCTTCATGGTTGGTCTGGAAGCTCTCGACCTGGGCGCCTAGCTCCTGGGCCAATGCCTGCAGGGCCTGATCGATATCGGCCAGGGTCGCCGTGCCATATTGGCGCGGGTCTCGCTTGCCGAACATGTTGTGGTTGATGCCATGCAGCATCAGAACGTTGGCGGCCATGGTTCACTCCAAGGCAATGGTCAGGCGCTCGATCACAGCGCGGGTGTCGGGGCGCACGCCGCGCCACCAGGCAAACGCTTCAGCGGCCTGCTCCACGAGCATGCCCACGCCATCGGCCAAGTGCGCCACCCCTTGTTCCCGCGCCAGGCGCAAGAACGGCGTCAGGCCTTTGCCGTAGGCCAATTCGTAGGCCAGCCGGGCCCCGCTCAGCACCTGCGCGGGCAGCGGCGGCAATTGCCCCGTCAGGCTCGCAGAGGTGGCATTGACCACCACGTCGAACGCCTGCCCTTGCAACTCTTCATAACGGCTGATGCGCAGCAGAGGGTGATCCAGCTCATTGCGCAAGGCCACCGCCTTGGCCATATCCCGGTTGGCGAGCACCACTTCACTGGGCTCGGCCTGCAGGAACGGCAGCAAAGCGCCACGTACCGCCCCGCCGGCACCGAGCAGCAATACCCGACGGTTGCGTAGCGGCTGGCCGAGGTTGACTTCGATATCCCGCAGCAGGCCGATACCATCGAAGTTTTCTGCAAAGATGTGATTACCCTCGAACCTCAATGCATTGGCCGCCCGTGCCAACTGCGCGCGCTCGCTGCGCCGGTCGGCCAGCTCGAAAGCGCGCAGTTTGAACGGTGCGGTGATGTTCATGCCCTGCCCGCCTTGATGGCAAAACTGCATGACCTGCGCCTCGAAATCCTCAAGCCCGCCCTCGATGGCGCCGTATTCCAAGGTTTGGCCAGTGGCTTCGGCGAATAGCCCATGAATCAACGGGGACTTGGTGTGGTTGATCGGCCGGCCGATCACTGCATAGCGGTCGCTCATCGTGCATCTCCGTGGGTGAACAATACGCCGTCGGCCTGCATGGCGGCGATCTCTTCTGGGGCAAAGCCTAGCGCTGCGGCCACTTCGGCATTGTGCTGGCCCAGGTCAGGGGCCACTTGGGAGATGGTGGTGTCGCACGCTGAGAAACGGAACGGCAGGTTCGGCATTCGCAAGGTGCCGTAGCGAGGGTGATGTTGCTCGATGACCATATTGCGCGCCTGGATCTGTGGGTCAGCCAGCACCTCGTCGATGCGTTGAACCTTGGCGCTGGGAATGTCGATGGTGTCCAGCAAAGCGAGAATATCGGCCACCCGCCGCGCGCCGACCCAGTCGCGGACCACTGCAAGAATTGCCTGGCGGTGGGCATTGCGTCCGTTCAGGTTGTGGTAACGACTGTCGCTGCCGAACCCGGGTGGGCCGCCATTGGCTTCGAGCATGGCGGCGAAGCGTTGCCAGGCATCGTCGACCTGGGCCGCGATCACCAGGTCGCCATCGGCAGCGCGGAACACGCCGTACAGGGTCGAGGTGGGCATGTCATGGCCGGTCTGCTCGGGCAGCACGGTGCCCCCGGACAACGTGTAGCACTGCACGGCGTATTCGTGCATCGACACCAGCGTGTCGTACAGGGCCATGTCGATATGCTGCCCGCGGCCACTGCTGACTCGGCCGAGCAGCGCCGCATTGATCGCAGCTACGGCGTGGATACCGGTGTACATATCGCCAAGGGAAATACGCAGCAGAGGTGGGGCCTCGCCAGGTACGCCGACCATCTGCATGATCCCACTCTTGGCCTCGGCGATCAGCCCAAAGCCTGCGCGGTGCGCATCCGGCCCGGTGTGGCCATAGGCGGAAATCGAGCAGTACACCAAGCGCGGATTGCGCGCACTGAGTTCGGCATGACCCAGGCCCAGTTTGTCCAAAGCACCAGGGCGATAGTTTTCGATGAACACATCGGCCGAATCGGTCAGGCGCTGCATGAAGGCTTTGCCACGTGGGTCCTTCATGTTCACGCTGACGCCTTGCTTGCCCATGTTCAATTGCAGGAAGTAACCGCTTTGCTGCTCATCGAGGGTAAATGCGTGCTGGCGACCCGCATCCCCGGTGCCAGGGCGTTCGACTTTGATCACTTCGGCGCCCAGCGCCGCCAGGCATCGGCCAACATACGGCCCTGCCAGAAAATGGCTGTAATCGATGACGCGGATACCTGCCAATGGCAATGCCTGGCTCATGCTTCTACCCTCCTTGGCACCATCAGACGGTGCTCGCCGCGCTGCACGACTTGGCCATGTTGGTTGATCAATTCAGAGGGTAGGACCACGATGCCCCAACCCGGCCGGCTATTGCTCGGGCGCATCGCCCCAACGCGCATGCGCACGTGCAGCACATCGCCGACCTTGATCGGTAACACGAAGTCCCAGGTCCAGCCCAGCGACATCCCTGGCAGGAAGCGGTAGTCGCATTGGGTCTTGAGGCCATCTGCAATGGATAACCCGAACAGGCCATGGGCGACCAGGCAGCCAAAATGACTGGCGTTGGCGTATGCCTCATCGACATGCACCGGGGTGTGATCGCCCGTGAGGTCGGCGTAAGCCAGGATGCGTTCACGGGTAACGGTATAGGTGGGGCTGATGCATTCGTCGCCCTCGCGGGCATCATCCCAGTATTTTTCCACGATGCTCATGCTTGCACCTCTGCGCGTGGGTCAATGGCCAGCGCCTGAGCCACACAACTGGCGGGCAGGGCCTGGATGAACTCCACGGCCAGGCCGTCGGGCAAGCGCAACCAGTTGCGGCCCTGGGGCATGGCACTGACGCCAAAGCGCTGCGCCGCAGCCAGGGTGGCTTCGAGGTCTTCGCACATGATGCCTAAATGCGCCATACGCCCTTCGGGGCCTGTGAAATCAGGCTGATGAATGAACTGCAAACCACCCAGCGTCCAGTACTGTGCCGGCTGCTCAGGGTCACCCTGCAATTCACGCATGGCCATGCCGCACACCTCATTGAAGAAGCGGATATGCCACTGGATATCTCGCACCCAGAACGCGACGTGTTCCAGGTAGGCTTTAGGCTGGTTCATGGGTTCTCCTTTTTCTGGTGGTCGGCCATCGCCCGCTCGATGCCTTTGATACAGGCCACCAGGGTTGCGTTGACCGGTGTGGCGATGCCGTGGCGCTGGCCCCAGCGCACGACCGAGCCGTTGATGAAGTCGATTTCGGTGATCGAGCCTTTTTCCAGGCTCTGCAACATCGATGTGCGAAAACTGGCCGGCAACCCTTCGGCGGCCAGGCGCCAGGCGGCCTCGGGGCTGGTCAGGCTCAGGCGGATACCCGCCCTTTCGGCCACGGCGATGGCCTCGGCGACCGCGGCTTTGGCGGTATTTTCCAGTAGCGGCTCGCTGTAGAGCTGGCCGTAGCTAAGCATGGTGATGCCGCTCAGCGCCCCTGTGGCGACGTTGACCAGCAACTTGTCCCACATGGTGCCAAGGATGTTGTCGCTGACGGTGGTGGCCAGGCCTGCGCCATTGAAAGCCTCGGCGATCGCTTGCACGCGGGGGGTCAACTGGCCGTCCAGTTCGCCGATGTAAGTCTGCTTGCTCGCCACACCAGCGCGAATCGAGCCTGGCGCCAGCAGCACCCCGCCGACGTAGGTCTTGCCCGCCAGTACGCGCTCGCGGCCAACTGCTTGGGCGAGGATGTCCTCGTGGCCCAAGCCATTCTGCAGCGACAGCACCAGGGTGTGCGGCCCAATCAGTGCGCTGGCGCCAGCGATGGCCTCAGCGGTGTGAAACGATTTGACCAACACGATTACCAGATCAGCGACCCCAACCTCTGCCGCGTCGGTCGCAGCATTGACCTTGACATGCCGTTCGCCGCGTTCATCCAGCACGTGCAGCCCGCGGGTATTGATCGCCTCCACGTGAGCCGCGCCACGATTCAACAGCCAGGTTTCATGCCCAGCCTCGCTCAGGGCTGCGCCGATGGCACAACCTAAGGCGCCGGCCCCCAGAATGCAGATTTTCACGTCGCAAACCTCCTGTGGTTTGCCTCAACCTTATGCAAGCGGTGTTATTTGATCTATACAATGCCCTCAATAGCGCTATTGAGAATTGCAATAATGAGCCTGCTCGAGCCCTTGCCCGAACCTAAACTGCTGCAATTGTTCGAGGTGTTGTACCAATGCCGGAGCGTGACCCGCGCTGCCGATCAGTTAGGCCAGAGCCAGCCGACCATCAGCATCTGGCTAGCGCGGTTGCGCGAGCAGCTGAACGACCCGCTGTTCGTACGCACGCCAGGTGGAATGGCCCCAACACCTCGTGCCGATCAATTGATCGGGCCTTGCCGGGAGGTGCTGGAATCGTTGCGCAGGCTTACGACCTGGGCACCGCAGTTCATCCCTGCCACGGCGCAGCGCCGCTTTCGCTTATGCGTCAGTGATGCCAGCCATATCACGCTGTTGCCGACCATTCTCAACCATTTGCGCACGCACGCACCGGGCATCCGACTTGAAGCTGCGCGTATCGACGGCAACACCGAGAGCTCGTTGGAATCGGGCGAGGCGGACCTGGCCATCGGTTTCGTGCCTTGGTTGGGCGGCGGTATGTACCAGCAGGTGCTGTTCGAACAGGACTGGGTATGCCTGAGCAACCGTCAGCACCCGCGCCTGCAAAGCGTCATGGGCGTGGCAGAGTATCGCGCTGAAGGCCATGTTCAGATCAGTGCCGGGACCGGGCAGAAACTATTGGAGGCAGGCTTGGCGCGGGCGGGCATCGAGCGCCGGATCATGCTCGAACTGCCGGCGTTTCTTGGGCTGGGCATGATCGTCGGTTCTACCGACTTGGTGGCAACACTGCCTCGCCACATTGGCCAGACCCTCGCTGATATGCATGGGTTACAGGTACACGACTGCCCGATTGCAGTGGAAGGCTTCACCGTGAAGCAGCACTGGCACGCGCGTTACCACCAGGACGATGGCAATCGCTGGCTAAGGGAGGTCATCCGGGGGCTGTTCCAGGCGGAACATGCGTGAAGGCTGGTAACAGAATGCAGGTAAGTTGTGCACAAAATACACACTTTATAGGCCGATTGCCATAAGGGTGTACGCAACAGAAGCCGGCAGAATCGTGGTTATCCGAGGGTTGGTACGAATATTGTTTGTATACAAATATTAATAACAAGAGTACACAACCATCAGGAGTTCCGATGGCGTCGATTTCCCGCTTCGATGCTGGCCAGCTTGCTGACCAGCCCGCCGCAACGGCTGATTCAAGTCCTCTGCAATTAAGCTCACGCCTATACAGCAAAGACTTGGCACCGACTCGTGCAGCCCATCGCACCTGGGGGCGTTACAGCCTGTTCGCGCTGTGGACCAACGATGTGCACAACATCGCGAACTACTCCTTCGCCATCGGCCTGTTCGCCCTGGGCATGAGCGGCGCGCAGATTCTCGCCGCTTTCGCGCTGGGGGCTCTGGTGATCTACGGCCTGATGAACCTGTCCGGTTACATGGGACAGAAGACGGGCTTGCCTTATCCGGTCATGTGCCGCATCAGCTTCGGTATCCACGGCGCACAGATCCCCGCACTGATTCGCGCGGTAATCGCCATCGCCTGGTTTGGTATTCAGACTTACCTCGCTTCCGTGGTTCTGCGCGTTTTGCTTACGGCGATTGCGCCAGAGCTCAAAGCCTACGATCAGAATTCGATCCTTGGCCTGTCCACCCTGGGTTGGCTCACCTTTTTGGGCATCTGGTGCGTGCAGGTGGCGATTTTCGCCTATGGCATGGAGATGGTGCGCCGCTTCGAATCCCTCGCCGGGCCGATCATCCTGGTGGCCTTCACTGGCTTGGCGGGCTGGATGTATTGGCGCAGTGGGCTGTCCATCGCCTGGTCCAGCGGCAGCGCGCCCACTGGCTCGACGATGTGGTTGAAGGTGCTGGGCGCCGCTGCGCTGTGGGTTTCGTTGTACGGCACCATGATCCTCAACTTCTGCGATTTCACCCGTAACTGCCCAGACCGCAAAACCATCAGCGTGGGCAACTTCTGGGGGTTGCCGGTCAATATGCTCGGTTTCGCGCTGATCGCTGTGGTGATCGCGGGCGCCCAGTTCAGCATCGACGGCAAGCTGGTGCAGAGCCCAAGCGAAATCGTCGCCGCCATCCCGAGCACCACCGGTTTGGTATTGGCTTGCCTGGCATTTCTGATCGTCACCGTCGCGGTGAACATCATGGCCAACTTCGTGGCCCCGGCTTTCGTCCTCACCAACCTGGCACCCAAGGCCCTGAACTTCCGCCGCGCAGGGTTGCTCAGTGCTGCCATCGCGGTGCTGATCCTGCCCTGGCACCTGTACAACAGCCCGGCTGTGATCGTGTACTTCCTCGGCGGCCTGGGTGCCCTGCTCGGCCCGCTGTACGGCATCATCGTCACTGACTACTACCTGGTACGGCGTAGCCGAGTGAACCTGCCGCAGCTTTACAGCGAAAGCCCAGGCGGCGCCTACCACTACCACGGCGGGGTCAACCTGCGCGCCGTAGCGGCGTTCGTTCCTGCCGCGCTCATCGCCATCGTGCTGGCATTGGTCCCGGCATTCGACACCCTGTCGCAGTTTTCCTGGTTCTTCGGTGCTGGCTTGGGTGGGCTGATTCACTATGCCATCGCCAGGCGTGGCACACCGTACCTGGACGTATCCGGAGAAGACATCGCCGTGGACAGCGCCCATCACTGATCGGCTGCGCTAACGACAAAAGGCGCCTTGTGCCAGGTCAGGCACAAGGCGCCTTGCCGTTTTGCGGGGTCAGGAGGCCAGCACTTCGCTATCCTGGGGCACGGGTACTCGGTAACGCTGGGGTTGCTGCCAGGCCAACTGGGCATGCACACGGGCCGCAGCGTCCATGACCTTCTCTGCCCAGCTTTGATCTTGGGGGTCGACCACTACCACACGAAACCCATGGTCGGAGCCTTCGATGCCTACTCCTTCGGAGTCATCGACGTGCAAGTCGATATCGAACGCCGGTGGATACTTCGAGGGTGCATTGGCAAGGCCGTGCAGCGACAGGATGTGCTGGTGGCGATCGCTGTTGACCACACCGTCGACATGGATGCCATAAAGCATCAGCCAGCGCCGGATATAGGCCGGTGTGCGGCCCGAGGAGGTATAGATCCAGATGCTGCAGCCCTGGCGGCGCAGATCGCGAATCAGCGAACGCGTGCCGCTGCGCAAGGGCTCGCCCAGCCAGCGGTGTATGAACGTCGGCAGCCTGCTGTGCTCCTCGGCGGCGTGATGGGGCAAGCAAGCGAGCGTATCGTCGATATCGAAGGAAATGCGCATTTGCGGGCGCGCGAATTTTCGCCCAATGGCCTGCCACGCTCGTCGCCCGCTGGCCTTACCTTGCTCTAGCATCGAAACCCTCTTCATCACCGGCTACCCTGGCGGGCCGGCACACAGGTGCCGGGTAGGAAAAACTCATCGTGCTCAGGTGCCTTCGCTTCGAGGAAGGCGGCGTATTTTTTCTTGATCTTGGGCAGTTCGTACAATGCTTTCACGCCATGCTTGGCCGAATTGCGAATGACCGAGGAAGGGTTGTAATAACCCTCGGCGTTGTCCAACGTCAGCACGAATGGCGGCAACCCGGCGCGCATCAGCAGGTAGCTGACGATCAGCGAACCGGTGCGATGATTACCCTCGATGAACAGTTGCGGCTTGCTGAGGATGCGCACATAGACACCCGCCGCGCGCTTGAAGATCGAATCACTGCGATAAGAGCAGTACCAGTTGTACAGATCCTTGATGCCGCCTTCGACGTTGTTGAAAAACCGCGCCTCAGTAGCTTGCAAGTGGGCAGAGAATTCACGGCGCCGTGCCGGGTCGCTACCGCACAAAACCGTGGCGTTGATCTCAAGCATCAGGTTCAGCTGCTGCAGGTCGAACAGGTCCACACCGCGGGCAACATAGTCGTCTATCAAGGCATAGCCTTCAAGCACATTGGACAGCACCTCGTCGGTGAACGGGTCACGCGGCTCGGTGAACTGCCGGCTGAGTTCGGCAAACCTGCCCTGTACCTTGCGCAGGGCGCGCTCTACCGCGGGCAGGTCAAGACGACATGTCGCATCCATGGGTGATCCTTCGAAACAGAAAAGACATGAAAACGACCTACCCCGCGGCGCCTTCCTGGGCAACGGGGCGGGTCGCCTGACGGATGTTGCAGGCTTAGCTGAACTTGCCGCTGATGTAGTCACTGGTCAGCTGCTCACGCGGGTTCTGGAAGATCTGCGTGGTCGGCCCCATCTCAACCAGATAGCCGGTGCGGGTGCCCTGGGAGATGTCGACGGAAAAGAACGCAGTGGTGTCTGCCACGCGAATCGCCTGTTGCATGTTGTGGGTCACCAAAGCAATCGTGTAGTCCTTTTTCAGCTCGACCATCAGTTCCTCCACCCGGCGGGTGGCGATCGGGTCCAGTGCCGAGCATGGCTCATCGAGCAGCAGTACTTCTGGTTCGGTGGCGATGGCACGGGCAATGCACAGGCGCTGCTGCTGGCCACCTGACAGCGACAGGCCGCTGACCTTGAGCTTGTCTTTGACTTCATCCCACAGTGCCGCGCCTTGCAGCGCATGTTTGACGCGGTCACCGATGTCGCCCTTGTAGCGGTTCAGGCGCAAGCCGAAAGCGACGTTGTCGAAGATGCTCATGGAGAATGGGTTGGGTTGCTGGAACACCATGCCGATGTAACGGCGCACAACCACTGGGTCAACGCCTTTACCGTAGACATCTTGGCCAAGGAAATGCACATGGCCTTCGAAGCGGAAACCTTTGACCAAGTCGTTCATGCGGTTGAGGCTGCGCAGCACGGTACTTTTGCCGCAGCCGGAGGGGCCGATGAAGCCGGTGATTTCGTTCTTGCGGATCGGCACATGGCTGTCGCGCACCGCCATGAAGTTGCCGTAGAAAATCTTGTCCAGCTTGCAGTCCATGACGATAGGCGCGTCGCTGACCAAGGGAGCGGCTCTTTGCGCAGTAGATACGTTCACGGTCGAATGCTCCCTTTTCAATACTTGGGCTTGCCGAAAATGCGGCTGAGAATGTTGACTACCAGCACGATCATCACCAACACCAGCGAGGCCGCCCAGGCGAGCTCAAGCTGGTTGTCGAACGGCATGCCGGAGAAGTTGTAAATCAGTACGGCAAGCGAAGCCGTGGGGTTCATGACCGCCAGGCTGCCGTCGTGGTAGATCCAGTAATTGCTGAACAGCGCAGTGAACAGCAGCGGCGCCGTTTCACCGGCGGCGCGGGCCACCGCCAGCATGACGCCGGTGAGGATGGCGGGCATACCGGTCGGCAGAATGATTTTCCAGATCACCTGCGCGCGGGTGCAACCCATGCCGTAAGCGGCATCCTTCATGATCTTGGGCACCATCTTCATGGCTTCCTCGGCGGTCAGCACCACGATCGGCAGCATCAGCACTGCCAGCGCCACGCCGCCAGCCGGGGCCGAATAGGTGCCGGTGGTCATCACCACCAAGGCATAGGCAAACACGCCGGCAAGGATCGAAGGCAGGCCGGTAAGCATTTTTGCGGCAAAGCGCGAAGCGTTGGCCAGTTTGCTGTCTGGGCCAAGTTCGGCAAGGAACACCGCTGCCAGAATGCCCACCGGTACGGCGATGGCTGCTGCGATGCCGACCATGACGAAGGTACCGGCCAAGGCGTTGCCGAAGCCGCCGCCCATTTCGAAGCCAGTGGGTGGTAGCTCGGTGAACACCTCAAGGCTCAGGCGAGCACCGCCGCGGGTGATCAGCATGTACAACACAGAAACCAGAGGCACGCTGGCCAGCAATGCTACGCACCACACCAGCGTGGTCAGTAACAGGCTACGCAGGGCACGGCCTTCGAAGCGGCGCTGCAGGCTAGGTAGAGCGGTGCTGGTGACGGAGAGGTCAGTCATTGTTTGTTACCCCGCTGGGCGTAGAGCATGATCAGCGATCCGAAAACGTTCACCAGCAAGGTGATGAACATCAGCACCAAGGCGGCATACATCAGCACCTCGATCTCGTTCGGCCCGGCCTCCGGGAAGTTCAGCGCCAGCAAGGCTGCCAAGGTATTGGCCGGGGCGAACAGCGAAAGCGTGATGGTATTGGCGTTGCCGACCAGCATGGCCAGGGCCATGGTCTCGCCCAGTGCGCGGCCAAGCCCTAGCACCAGGGAGCCGAAGATACCCGTTGCAGCCGAGGGCACCATGACTTTGAGGATGGCCTCCCAATGGGTGGTGCCCATGCCGTAAGCAGCCTGCTTGGTTTTCATCGGCACGCTGGTCAGTGCGTCCTGGGAGACAGCGGCAATGGTCGGGAGGATCATGATCGCCAGCACCAACGCCGCTGGCAGCAAGCCAGGGCCACTGAGGGAGCTGCCGAAGAAAGGGATCCAGCCCAATTCACTGTTTAGCCAGGTGGTCAGCGGCCGGATGGCCGGGATCACCACGTAGATACCCCACAGGCCGTAGACGACGCTGGGGATGGCGGCAAGCAGCTCGACGATGGTACGAAACACCGCAGCAAGCCTTGCCGGCAAGAAATCCTGAGTCAGAAAAATGGCCATGCTGACGCCGAAGAACCCGGCGATCATCAAGGCGATCAGCGCGCTGTAAAGCGTGCCCCAGATGGCGGGCAGAATGCCGTATTTACCCTGATTGACGTCCCACACACTACCAAACAGCACGTCGAAGCCGTGCTTTTCCATACCTGGAAGTGCTTTGCGTCCTACTTCATATACCAACGCGAATACCAGCGCGAGAATCAGCACTACACCGATACGCGCAAGGGCACGGAAGGTGCGGTCGACCAAAAAGTCCTTGGTGGACGGCGGCTGACAGGCGGAATCTGGATTGTCCGGTATGGCAAAAGGTGTGTTCATTTAGCTGATTCCGGGACTAGGGGCAAACACGCCCGGCACGACGCAAGCACCGCACCGGGAGCGCCTGAAGCATTACTGGATGTTTTGCGAAGCTTTGCGCACTTGTTCGACTACCGAAGCTGGCAGCGGGATGTAGCCCATCGAATCGGCGATTTTCTGCCCCTGGGTCAGGCCGTACTCGACCATCTCACGCATGGCCTTGGCCTTTTGCGGGTTGCCGTTGTCCTTGCGGAAGATCATCCAGGTGTAGGAAGTGATCGGATAGGACTTGGCGCCATCCGGGTCTGGCAGGTGGGCGATCAGGTTTTCCGGCAACTTCACCGCTGCCAGGGCCTGGGCACCGCTTTCGACGTTCGGCACCACGTACTGGCCTGCCTTGTTTTCCAGCTCGGCGAAGTCGACCTTGGCCAGCTTGGCAAAGCCGTATTCGATGTAACCGATGGCGCCCGGCGTCTGGCGAACGGTCGCGGTCACGCCGTCGTTCTTGGGCGACTTGATGAACTTGTCGGTGGCCGGCCAGTTGACGGTGTTGCCTTCACCCAAGTCCTTCTTGAAGTCGGCGTTGATGGCCGACAGGTGCTGGGTGAACACGGCGTTGGTACCGCTGGAATCGGCACGTACCACTACGGTGATAGGCAGATCAGGCAGCTTCAGGTCTGGGTTGGCGGCAGCGATCTTGGCATCGTTCCATCGGGTGATCTTGCCCAGGAAGATGTTGGAGTACACATCCCGTGGCAGCTTCAGGCCCTTAGGGTTGCCCGGCAGGTTGTAGGCCAGCACGATTTCACCGGCGGTCATTGGTAGCAACTGCACACCCTCGCCGACTTTGGCGATGTCTGCTTCGCTCATGGCCGAGTCGCTGGCGGCGAAGTCGACAGTCTTGTTCAGAAAGTCTTGAACCCCTGCCCCGCTACCTTTGGACTGGTAGTCAACGGTAACGCCAGCGGTATTCTTGCTGAAATCCTTGAACCAGGTCAGGTAGATAGGCGCAGGGAAACTTGCACCAGAACCGGTCAAGCGAATGTTGTCTGCGGCAAAGGCCGAGGTGGCAGACAGAGAAACCGCAACGGCGAGTGCAGCAGACTTCATCAGGCGTATCATGGGAAAGCGCTCCGTGTGATGGCCGGCACACTTTGCAGCAGCTGTGTTACAGCTTTGTGACTATTGAATGGCAGTCACCCCATCTGCCCCTCTAAATCGCAGCCTTCAGTACGTTTTCAGCGCTTCGCTCGTAACCAGATATGACTGGCCCCTCCCCTACGCCCAGCTCAGAGCACCATAAGCATCTCATGCCAAGCCATGCCGCCGTGCTCCGAAGGCGACGGCTGTACGTACTGGTAGCCCATCTTGCGGTACAGCGCCACATGCTGCTCTTTGCACATCAGGTGAATGGTCTGTTTACCCTGGGCCTGCATGCGCATGATGAATTCGCTCATCAGCTGTTTGGCGTAGCCTTTGCCCTGATGGGCAGGGTCCACCACGACTGACATGATCACCACATTAGGTGCCAGCGGGTCGTGGCCGACCAGTTCCTTGAACGCCTCATCGGACATCACAACCTGGTGGGCGCAGCCGCTGTTGATGAAGCCAATGATGCTCTGCTCGTGTTCAAGCAGCAGGAACCCCTGGGGGTACTGGCTGATGCGCGTGCGGATCTTCTCCAGGGTGGCTGCCTCATCGCCCTCGTAGGCACCGATTTCGATCGCGTGGCAACGCTCGGCATCACTCAAGACGGGTTGGCGGAATGAGGTGGTGCTCATAGGTAAAGGTTCCTGAATCAGATTTTGTTGCGCTAGGGTACTTCAACAGCGGCGAAAAACCCCGTGCTTTCACGCCCCGGGATGGCTTTACAACGACCGGCAGGGAACCCTAGCTGCGCTGTGGCCTCCCACCTTCATGCAGAGCCAACGACGCACTGCCCACCCCATAGATCTGGAGAACTGCCTCGCATGAAAAAGATCCTGATGGTGCTCACATCCCATGACCAGCTGGGTGATACCGGCAAGAAAACCGGCTTCTGGCTGGAAGAATTCGCCGCCCCCTACTACGTGTTCGTGGACGCTGGCGCCGACGTAACCCTGGCCTCTCCCAAAGGCGGCCAACCTCCGCTCGATCCAAAGAGCGATGAGCCGGACGCTCAAACCGACGCTACCCGGCGCTTCGCCACCGACACCGATGGGCAGATGGCGCTGGCTGACACGGTGCCGTTGAGCGAGGTGGACCCTTACCACTTCGATGCGGTGTTTTACCCAGGCGGCCACGGGCCGCTTTGGGACTTGGCGCAAGACACCGATTCCAAGACGCTGCTCGAAGCCTTCTATGCGGCCAACAAGCCGATCGCCGCTGTATGCCATGCGCCGGGCGTGCTCAAGCATATCAAGGCACCCGATGGGCAACCGGTCGTCAAAGACAAACAGGTAACCGGCTTTGCCAACAGCGAAGAGGCTGCCGTGGGGCTGACCGATGTGGTTCCGTTCCTAGTCGAAGACATGCTCAAAGCCAATGGTGGGCACTACTCCAAAGGCGCGGACTGGGCCAGTCACGTGGTCGAGGACGGGCATTTGATCACTGGTCAAAATCCGGCCTCATCGCAAGCGGCGGCAGAGGCGTTGCTCAAAAGGCTGGATGAGTCGGTGTGAACTGAACAGATGCGCCGCCTTGCGCGGCGCATCGCGATGCAACACTGCAGGATCATTTGCCGGTCTTGCTTTCCACCTCCGCCAGGCGTTCCTTGATCTTGTGCGTCAGCTCTTCCTGTTCTTTGATCGAGGTGGGGGTGATGACCTTGTCCACTACCTCGGTATCGGCATCAGGGGTTTCCAGCACTGGGTCAGGGGCAGCTTCGCCACGCTGGGCCTGCTCTGAAGAAATGGGCCGTGGGACTTTGTCACTCGTGTTGCCGTCGCTGTGTTTCATAGAGTTGCCTCATTTCTGTGATGTCTTTCCAGAAGAGTGCAGCAGCGGCGGAAAGTTTGATCCACTTGCGTAGGGACTCACCCTCAAACACCGCTGCCACGGCTGAAGGGCAAGATTCAAAGGCCCGTCCGTCGGACCCTTCGCACGGTGATCTCTGGCGCCGGCCAAACATGAAGTGAACCTTCGAGGATCCGATCATGAATCTTTTCAACTCGCCCTCCCTGCTGCTAACGCTGTGCATGGCTGTCAACGCGCCACTGGCGCTTGCCGCGACCGATGCTGGCGACCAGCGTGTACCCACTCGGGAAACCGCCCCCACCACTGATCACAGCAATCACCAAGGCGCAACCGGCGCGGGAACGCCGGCTGACAGCATGGGCACGGGTGATGGCGGTACCGATGACAACGGCACCGATAACACCGGAGGTGACGGCACCGACGACGGCGCAGGCTCTGCTGCTGGCGGCACTGGCAGCTCCGGCGCTGGCACGGGCGCACGCAGTGGCTCAGGCAGCTAGCCCGACGAACCATCGCCCACTCACCACTTACAGGAGTCGATGTCATGCCACGTGGCGACAAATCCAAATATACCGAGAAGCAAAAGCGCAAAGCCGAACAGATCGAACAGAGCTATGAGCAACGGGGCGTACCCGAGGACGAGGCGCAGGCGCGTGCCTGGGCCACCGTGAACAAGCAATCTGGCGGCGGCGAGAAAGCTGGAGGTTCGGGCCGCACTACCTCGCCTGGCGAGAAGAAGTCTGCCCGTTCAGACTCGGCCAAGCGCGCGGCAAAAACGCGTGAGGGGCACCCCCGAACGTCCACCACCTCGCTGCAGAGTCAGACCAAGGAAAGCCTGCTCAAGGAGGCCCGCAGCAAAGACATCAAAGGCCGCTCCAGCATGAACAAGGCGCAATTGGTCGAGGCGCTGCGCAAGTTCGGCTGACGAGCAACACCCTCAACCCAGTTCAGTGACCGTGTGATTTTCCGTGCTGCCACTGGGTCATGGCTTTGCCGGTTACCGGATCCAGCGCTGGGTCCGGGACCGCAGCGATGCGCCCCAGGGCCTGATGATGCAGGGATGGGTCGGGACGTTGCGTGTCGTAAGCCTCCTGCCCCTGCGGGTAGGCCCCCACCACCAGAAAGTCATCGCTTGAAGCGATGCAGCAGTGGCCCGTACCCGCAGGTAGCACCACCACATCCCCTGCTTCCAGGTTCAACGTCTGCCCTGTCGGACCACCCAATATGACACGTGCATGGCCGCTGACTACGCCCAATGCTTCATGGGCGTTGGGATGGAAATGGTGGTAATCGAAAATCCCGTCTCGCCAGAGTGGCGTCCACTGGTGAGCTGCGAATAACGCTTCGAGTGCGCAGGCCAGCTCAAGTGCAGCCACTGCACCCAGCCGATAAAACAACACCGGATAACGGCTGTTGGGCGTGGCGCCGTCATCTTTGAAAAACAGGGTCTGCGCAGCGATGGTGTGATGGTCGAACCTGAACATTGGAATTTACTCGCAAGCATGGGCTTTTGCCCTGTGAGCATCGTTCAACCAGTCCGGTTCCAGTTAGCCGACCGATGCGATACCCAGTGAAACTTTCCTCTAGCCGGCCAAGTCCAGACCCCTATTGACGACAGACCGGGAGAGGACAATGACGGGCACTGTAGGCGACTTTCTGGTGGACCGCCTGTATGAGTGGGGTGTGCGGCGTATCTTTGGTTACCCGGGTGATGGCATCAATGGCGTATTCGGTGCGCTGAACCGCGCCCATGGCAAGATCGAATTCATTCAGGCCCGGCACGAGGAAATGGCCGCTTTCATGGCCAGCGCACACGCCAAGTTCACCGGTGAACTTGGCGTGTGCATCGCCACCTCCGGCCCAGGCGCCTCGCATTTGCTCACAGGCTTGTACGATGCACGTATGGACCACCAGCCAGTGCTGGCCATCGTGGGCCAGCAAGCCCGGGCTGCATTGGGTGGGCACTATCAGCAAGAGCTGGACCTGGTTTCGATGTTCAAGGATGTGGCCGGGGCTTACGTGCAGCAGGCATCCACCCCTGAGCAAGTGCGTCACCTGCTCGACCGCGCCGTGCGAACCGCAGTTGGCGAACGCCGCGTCACCACGATCATCCTGCCCAACGACCTTCAGGACTTGCCCTACCACGAGCCTGCCAGGGCCCATGGCACCGTCCATTCGGGCGTTGGCTACAGCCGGCCGAAGGTGGTGCCGTTCGACCACGACCTGCAACGTGCAGCCGAGGTACTCAACGCCGGGCGCAAGGTCGCTATTTTGGTAGGCGCAGGCGCCCTGAACGCTAGCGAACAGGTGGCGGCGGTGGCCGAAGCACTGGGGGCAGGCGTTGCCAAGGCATTACTCGGCAAGGCGGTACTGCCTGACGAACTGCCATGGGTTACCGGATCCATTGGCCTGCTTGGCACCGAGGCCAGCTATAAGCTGATGAACGAATGCGACACCCTGCTGATGATTGGCTCGGGTTTCCCCTACGCCGAGTTTCTGCCCAAGGAAGGCCAGGCACGTGGCGTGCAGATCGACCTGCAACCAGACATGCTCAGCCTGCGCTACCCCATGGAGGTGAACCTGGTGGGCGACGCTTCGCAAACGCTGCAAGCGTTGTTGCCATTGCTGGAACACAAAACCGACCGACGCTGGCGCGACAAAGTCGAACACTGGCGCGCGCAGTGGGACAAGACCTTGGCCAAGCGCGCCCTGGTCAAAGCTGAGCCGATCAACCCGCAAAGGGTGGTGTATGAGCTTTCGCCGCGCTTGCCCGACCACGCGATCATCAGCAGTGACTCTGGTTCTTGCGCCAACTGGTTCGCCCGCGACCTGCAGATCCGTCAGGGCATGCAATGCTCGCTGTCCGGTGGCCTGGCGAGCATGGGTGCAGCGGTACCCTATGCCATCGCAGCCAAGTTCGCCCACCCGCAGCGCGCCGTGGTGGCATTGGTTGGCGATGGCGCCATGCAGATGAACAACCTGGCCGAGTTGATCACCGTCGCCAAGTACTGGCAACAGTGGGAGAACCCCCAGTGGATCTGCGCGGTCTTCAACAACGAGGACCTCAACCAAGTGACTTGGGAGCAGCGCGTGATGGAGGGCGATCCGAAGTTCGAGGCTTCGCAATCGATCCCGGACGTGCCTTATCACCTCTTCGCGATCTCCATCGGCCTGGAAGGTATATACGTCGAGCGTGAAGAAGATGTTGCCCAGGCTTGGGAGCGGGCTCTGGCAGCTGACCGCCCGGTGCTGATCGAATTCAAGACCGACCCCAACGTGCCGCCGCTACCGCCGCACATCACGCTGGAACAAGCCAAGAAGCTCACCGGCACGTTGCTCAAAGGTGACCCGAACCAGGCCGGAATGATCGTGCAGACCGCCAAACAAGTGCTCAGCGCTGTGCTACCCACCAAGCAATGACCAACCGTGAGGAATTCCCATGCCTGCAATAACGACAGAGGGTGCCACGAAGCACCCCATCAAGCTGACGCTCAACGGCGAGCCCCTTTCGCTGCAGGTATCGCCCTGGACCACATTGCTTGACCTGCTGCGCGACCAGCTTGACCTGGTCGGCACCAAGAAAGGTTGTGACCACGGCCAATGCGGTGCCTGTACGGTGCTGCGCGATGGCCGTCGGATCAACGCCTGCCTAACCCTGGCGGTGATGTGTGAAGGTGCCGAGCTGGTAACCATCGAAGGGCTTGCCACTGGCGATCAGTTGCACCCTATGCAAAGCGCGTTCATCCGTCAGGATGCTTTCCAGTGCGGCTATTGCACCCCCGGGCAGATCTGCTCGGCGGTAGGCCTAGCCAACGAAGGGCGCATCGATGGCCGCGATGCCATTCGCGAACGCATGAGCGGAAACCTGTGCCGCTGCGGCGCCTACAGCAACATTGTCGCTGCCGTGGAAGAAGCCCTGCCGCTGATGCAGGAGGATCGCCAATGACTCCATTCAGCTATCACAAGCCCGCCTCCATCGGCGAGGCCATTCAACTGGCCGACTTGTCGTCGCGCTTCATCGCAGGCGGTACCAACCTGCTCGACCTGATGAAAGAGAACGTGACGCGCCCCGAGCGCCTGATCGACATCACCGGGCTACCGCTTGGGGACGTGGAAGCGACCGCCAGCGGCGGCGTGCGCATCGGGGCACTGGTGAGCAATGCCGACCTCGCCTGGCATCCGCTGGTCGAACAAGCTTACCCCCTGTTGTCCCAAGCCATCCTTGCCGGCGCCTCACCGCAGTTGCGCAATATGGCGAGCACCGGCGGCAACCTGCTGCAACGCACCCGCTGCTACTACTTCTACGACACTGGCACGCCATGCAACAAACGCGAGCCTGGCACGGGTTGCCCGGCACGCTCGGGCCTCAACCGCAGCCACGCCATCCTAGGTGCCAGCGACGCCTGCGTGGCTACCCATCCCTCGGACATGTGCGTAGCACTGGCAGCCTTGGAAGCCGTGGTGCATGTGCAGGGCCCTGGCGGTGAGCGGCAGATCCCAATGAGCGAGTTTCACCGCCTACCCGGGAACATGCCTGAGCGCGACAACCAGCTTGGCGATGATGAGCTGATTACCGCCATCGAGTTGCCGGCCCCCTCGTTCACCACACATAGCCGCTATCTGAAAATACGCGACCGCGCATCGTACGCCTTCGCTCTGGTTTCAGTAGCCGCTGCCTTGCAGATCGAAGATGGAATCATCAAACAAGCCCGCGTGGCGCTGGGGGGTGTGGCACACAAACCATGGCGCGTGATGGCCGCAGAGCAGGTATTGCATGGCCAGGCCCCGGGCGAAACAGTGTTCGGCCAGGCTGCCGACTTGCTCCTTCAAGATGCCAAGCCCCTGCCGCACAACGGCTTCAAGGTGCAACTGGCGCACCGCGCTGTAGTTCGCGCCCTCAGTGAGGCCGCGTATGGCCAGACCAACACAGGAGCTTCGGCATGAACACTAAGACAACCGTTGTAGGCCAGCCCCTGGACCGCGTCGATGGTGTGGCAAAAGTGACCGGCAAGGCGCGCTACGCCGCCGAGTACCCTGAAGCCGACCTGCTGCATGCCAGTGTGGTTTCCAGCACCATCGCCCGCGGTCGGGTAGTGCGTATCGATAGCAGCGCGGCGCTGAAGGTACCCGGCGTGATCGCCGTGCTGGACCATAGCAACCGCCCTGCGGTTTCCAGCTATGACGACGACTACAGCGACGACGACTCCGCCGAGGGC
Source organism: Pseudomonas sp. KCJK9000 (assembly GCF_046230725.1). Classification (NCBI taxonomy): domain Bacteria; kingdom Pseudomonadati; phylum Pseudomonadota; class Gammaproteobacteria; order Pseudomonadales; family Pseudomonadaceae; genus Pseudomonas; species Pseudomonas sp. KCJK9000. Next base: position 103,578 of record NZ_JBJJLN010000008.1, read on the forward strand.
GCGCCGTTTCGCCCGTTGTTCAACGATCAAGTGCTCTACAGTGGCCAACCCCTGGCGTTGGTGGTTGCCCAAACCCTTGAAGTGGCACGCTATGCCGGTTCACTGGTACAGATCCATTACAGCCAAGCCAAGCATCAGACGGACCTGCTGGCAGCCCTTGAGAAAAGCCACGAAGCGCCGGCCGAGACACCCTCGCCACGGGGCGACTTCAGCGCAGCTTACGGCAACGCTGCGGTTACGGTAGATGCCACTTACCTTACGGCCAACGAGCACCATAACCCCATGGAGCCCCATGCCTCGACAGTGATCTACCAAGCGGACGGTTCCTTGGAAATCCACGACAAGACCCAAGGCACACAGAACTGCCAAACGTACCTGCACAACGTGTTCGGTCTGCCCAAGGACAAGCTGCGTGTGCGGGCCGCCTACGTTGGCGGAGCCTTTGGTTCAGGCCTGCGCCCGCAATACCAGCTGCCACTGGCGGTGATGGCCGCGCTGCACCTCAAACGCTCGGTACGCTTGACCCTTACCCGCCAGCAGATGTTTACCTTTGGCTACCGCCCCCGTACTCAACAGCGCTTGCGCCTGGGCGCTAGTGCTGATGGTAAGTTGCTGGCGGTGGCCCATGACGCCACCGGCCAAACCTCACGCTTTGAGGATTTCACCGAGCACCTGGTGGAATGGAGCGGCATGCTCTACCGCTGTGACAACGTGGCGTTGAACTATCGTCTGACGCCGCTGGATGTGTTCACCCCGCTCGACATGCGCGCCCCCGGTGCAGGCTCAGGCGTGCTCGCCCTGGAATGCGCGATGGATGAGCTGGCATGCGCGGCTGAGGTGGACCCAGTGGACCTACGCCGCGTCAACTTTGCCGACCATAACGGCAACGAAGGTAAGCCCTATTCCAGCAAAGCCTTGCTGGCCTGCTATGACCAAGGCGCTGAGCGGTTCGGCTGGGCCAAGCGTGACCCCAAACCGCGCAGCATGCGCAAAGGCGAGCAGTTGATCGGCTGGGGAATGGCCAGCGGGGTTTGGGAGGCCATGCAGATGAAGGCCAGCGCCAAAGCCAGGCTCGACGGCCAAGGCCACCTAACGGTCAGCAGCGCAACCACCGACATCGGCACCGGCACTTACACGGTCATGAGCCAGATCGCCGCCGACGCTGCGGGTGTCAGCATTGAAGACGTGACCTTCGTGCTGGGGGACTCGTCGCTGCCCACCGCGCCGCTACAGGGGGGATCGTTCACCGTCTCTTCAGTGGGCTCTGCGGTGCAGCAAGCTTGCCAGATCCTGCGCGGCAAGCTCCTAGAAAGTGCCCGTGCGCATTATCCGGCCTTGGCTGGTTTGCCCGTGGAAGCGATCACCATCGCTGACGGCTACCTCCAGCATGGCGAGCAGCGCATTGCCCTGGCGGAGATCGCGGCGCAATCGGACGGCGGCATTGTTGAGGTGCAGATCGAAGCCGAGCCCAGTGCCAAGCGCCAACCCTACTCCACCGCCACCCATTCTGCGGTATTCGTCGAGGTGCAGGTAGACCCGCAGTTGGGCTCGATCACCGTCAGCCGAGTGGTCAGTGCCGTAGCCGCAGGGCGTGTGGTCAACCCGAAAACTGCACGCAGCCAGATACTGGGCGGTGTGGTTTGGGGGTTGGGCATGGCGCTGCATGAGCATGCGCAAACGGACCATGCGCTGGGCCGCATTCTCAACCACAACCTGGCGGAGTACCACATCCCGGTCAACGCCGATGTCCAGGACATCGAGGTGATCTTCGTTGAAGAACAGGACGACATTGTCAACGAGCTGGGGTCCAAAGGCGTCGGCGAAATTGGCGTGGTCGGGGTTGCCGCAGCAGTTGCCAACGCGATTTACCATGCCACCGGCAAGCGGGTAAGGGAGTTCCCCATCACCCTCGACACCTTGCTCTAACTAGCGCGTGCCCTGGCGGAGTTCGATCCATACCGGGGCATGATCGCTGGCCTTGGGCTCATTACGAACCCATGCATCGACCCCCGCGCTTTTCAGGCGGGGGGCGAGTGCTTTGTTGAGCAACAGGTGATCGATCCGAAGGCCCGCATTGCGCTCCCAGTGCTTGCGAAAGTAATCCCAGAAGGTATACACGCATGCGTCAGGATGCAGGTGGCGGACGGCATCGATCCAGCCCTGGTCAAGCAGCCGTTGATACGCTGCACGCGACTCCGGTTGCAGCAGTGCATCTTTGCGCCACGAACGCGGGTTGTAGATGTCCAGGTCCGTGGGCACCACATTGAAATCCCCGGCCAGTACAGTGGGGTGTTCACTGGCGTACAGGCTCTTGGCATGTTCGATCAGGCACTGGAACCAACGCAGTTTATATTCGAACTTCGGCCCAGGTTGCGGATTGCCATTGGGCAGATAAAGGCAAGCCACTAACACACCGTGCACCGCTGCTTCCAGGTAGCGGCTCTGGCGGTCGTCTTCCATGCCAGGCAGGCCGCGACGAACCTCTAATGGCTCATTGTCGCGAGCGAGTATCGCTACGCCGTTCCATGATGGCTGCCCGTGAAATAGACACCCGTATCCTGCGGCCTCCAGCGCCTGGCGCGGGAACTGTGGGTCGGGCGCTTTGAGCTCTTGCAGGCAGACGATGTCAGGCTGCTCACGTGCAAGCCAATCGAGCAACGCGGGTAGGCGGCTGCGAATGCCATTTAGGTTGAACGTGGCTATTTTAAGGGTTTTCATGTGTCTGGGTCATTCACATGGGCTTGCACGGCATTTTGCAGCGCGTGCAACTGCGCTTGGTCGGCCAGCCCCTTGAGTGCCAGCCAGTCGTCCCAGTCGATGGCACCGTCATCGCGCAGCGCCTCAGCGGTGCGGATCAGCGCCTGATGGTAGGCATCTGGCGATGCGTCACGATAGCTGTGATCGTCGTATTGGGCGTACCAGGCTTCGAGCTCGGGGATGCTGCGTTCGATGCTCATGGCTGAGGCTCCTGACTATGACCTTTGTCTCTATGAGCTTCGTCCGCGTGCAATTGTTCAACATCAACGAATTACCCTAAGTCACTGCAATTGAGTCACTAACTGTTGGGCCAAGGGTGATTAAAGCACCTCGTCCGATTAGCAGAAAGTTTTTGCAGAGCCCCGCAACCCTGGTGAGTCACACGTATACACAGAACATCCTGTGTCTGACTTGAGGTAAGCGATCATGGCTAACAATCAAGACAACGATAAAGCCCAAGACGGCAGCCACCAGGACAATCCTGGTGACGCTGGCGGCAGAGGCAGCCAAGGCGGCATGGCGGATACCCAGCACGGCGGACAGCAGTCCGGTCACAAACCTGACGACAAAATGGATAAGGATTGGGAAAAATCCAGGGATACCGGCCATCAAGGCGGCCAGATGGGTGGCAAGGATGACGCTGCAGAGACGGGCCGCATGGGCGGGCAAACCACCCAAGATACCTCCCATCAGAAAGACCAGGACCGTTAACGCTTGACTAGGGTCACCGGGGCGACAACGCTCGCCCTGGTGGGTCAGGTGTTAGCGCTACGCCATTCCCCCTGACCCCCGCCTAAAGTCTCATCACTCCCCACGATCAATCCATTGCGGCATGCACAGGCATAATCGGCCTCTGCACGGGTGGCGCAGTTTAACGTCACCCTCAGTTTGTCGCGCGTGTCATAAAGGTCATAGCCTGCGCCGAGTACTTGGGCAAAGCCCGCACGCTTGGGCAGATAGTCTTTTTCCGGCGGTAAAGCGGGAACTACAACAAAACGCGTCTGCATGAGCCTTCCCCCTCGCGGCAGCTATTTAGTATTAGTTCCAATATGCGAAAGCATCAAGCCCACTCATGCTTGAATTTCGCCCCAATTTGGCGCCCTCTGCGCCCCAAAACCATTCATCCAGCCCGGCTGCATACGTTTCTAGCTAACAGGGTCTAATCGCTGCGAGCCGCTCATTACATGGGGCGGAATGTAAATCTGACCAATTGGCCATGTTTTTGCTTTGCAAGCTGCTCATGAATAAAAACTTCGAGCAGCCCCAATGTCCGCACTACTAACGCCCCTTCGTCTCGAATTGCGTGCCATCAGCAAGCGCTATCCGGGCACGCTGGCCAACGACCGTGTCGACCTGCGCATCGCAGCCGGTGAGATTCATGCACTGCTCGGTGAGAATGGCGCTGGTAAGAGCACGCTGATGAAGATCATCTACGGCGTGACCCGCCCCGATGCCGGCCAGATGCTGTGGGAAGGCAACCCCGTGCAGGTTCAAGACCCCGCTGCTGCGCGAGACCTGGGGATCGGCATGGTGTTCCAGCACTTCTCGCTTTTCGAAACCCTTACGGTGGCTGAGAACATCGCCCTGGCGCTGGGCCGCGACGCCGGCTCGCCCAAGCAACTGGCGCCGCGCATCCGCGAAGTCTCGCAGCGCTATGGCATGGCTCTTGAGCCAGAGCGCCTGGTGCATAGCCTTTCGATCGGTGAGCGCCAGCGGGTAGAGATCGTGCGCTGCCTGATGCAGGACATCAAACTGCTGATCCTCGACGAGCCGACTTCAGTGCTCACGCCACAGGAAGTCGAGCAACTGTTCGTCACCCTGCGTACCTTGGCCAGTGAAGGCTGCAGCATTTTGTTCATCAGCCACAAGCTTCAGGAAGTACGCCAACTGTGCCACCACGCCACTGTGTTGCGCGCCGGCAGGGTTGCCGGGGGCTGCATCCCGGCCGAGCGCAGCGATTTGCAACTGGCAGAGCTGATGGTCGGGGATACAGAAGGCCTGGACGCCTGCTACCCCAAGCGCGCCGGCGGGCTGCCACGGCTGCGCTTGGACGACCTCTGCTGGCGCAATCAGGACCCATTCGGCACGTCGTTCGAGCACCTGCGCCTGGAAGTTCGCAGCGGCGAAATCGTCGGTATCGCCGGGGTCGCCGGCAATGGCCAGGACGAGCTGCTGGCGCTGCTCAGTGGCGAAACGCGCCTGCCTGCCAGCGAGCGCGAGCGCATCAGCCTCGACAACCAGCCCATCGCCAACCTGTATCCTGATGCACGGCGCGAACTGGGAATGGCTTTCGTGCCGGCCGAGCGCCTGGGCCACGGCGCCGTACCGGACATGAGCCTGGCCGACAACGCTTTGCTGACTGCCTTCCAGCAGGGCCTGGTTGAACATGGCCTGGTTCGCTCGAGCAAAGTCCTGGCGCTGGCCGAGCAGATCATCCAGCGTTTTGCGGTCAAGACGCCAGGCACCCAAGCCACGGCGCGCAGCCTCTCAGGTGGCAACCTGCAGAAATTCATCCTCGGCCGCGAAATGCTGCAAAACCCAACGCTGCTGGTGGCCGCTCACCCGACCTGGGGGGTGGATGTCGGCGCTGCGGCGACTATTCACCGCGCATTGATCGCTCTGCGCGATGCGGGTGCAGCGATTTTGGTGGTGTCCGAAGACCTCGACGAGCTGTTGCAGATCAGCGACCGCATCGGTGCCCTGTGCAGCGGGCGCCTCTCACCGCTGAAAAATACCGCCGACACCCACAGTGCAGAGGTCGGCAGCTGGATGGCCGGCCAGTTCGACACCGCCCACGCCGCCTCCTGACGAGAACCTACCATGTTGCTATCGCTCGAACCCCGGACCCAGCAATCTCGCGCCATGCTGGTGCTGTCACCGATACTCGCCGGCCTGCTGACCTTGGCCAGCGGAGCAGTGCTGTTCAGCGCCTTGGGGCACGACCCGCTGCTGACGCTGCACACCCTGCTGATCGAACCGATCAGCGACTTCTACGGCTTTTCCGAACTGCTGCTCAAAGCCCTGCCCATTCTGCTTTGTGCCCTGGGCCTGGCAGTAGCCTACCAGGCGCGGATCTGGAACATCGGCGCCGAGGGCCAACTGCTGATCGGCGCGTTGGCCGGCAGCGCCCTGGCACTTCATGTCATTGACTGGGAAAGCCGCTGGGCACTGCTGTGGGTGCTGCTGGCCGGCACACTGGCCGGCGCCCTTTGGGGTGCGCTCGCCGCGTGGCTGCGCACGCACTTCAACGCCAATGAAATTCTGACCACCATCATGCTCAACTACATTGCCCTGAACCTGCTGCTGTACTGCGTGCACGGCCCGCTCAAGGACCCTGAGGGTTTCAGCTTTCCGCAGTCGGCGATGTTCGGCGATGCCAGCCGCCTGCCAGCACTGTTCGAGGATGTCCGGGTGCATGTGGGGTTGTATTTCGTGCTGCTGGCATTGGTGGCGGTGTGGGTGCTGCTGCACAAAAGCTTTCTGGGGTTTCAGATCAAGGTGCTGGGGCTGGACCAACGCGCTGCGGGCTTCGTCGGTTTTCGCGAAAAACGCCTGGTCTGGCTGGCACTGCTGATCAGTGGGGGTCTGGCCGGCTTGGCGGGCGTGAGCGAGGTGAGTGGACCCATCGGCCAGCTGGTGCCGCAGGTGTCGCCGGGCTATGGCTATGCGGCGATCACCGTGGCCTTCCTCGGCCGGCTGAACCCGCTCGGCATTCTGGTTGCCGGCCTGCTGATGGCGCTGCTCTACCTGGGCGGCGAAAACGCCCAGATGAGCCTGAACCTGCCACAGGCAGTGACCGGGCTGTTCCAGGGCATGATGCTGTTCTACCTGCTGGCGTGCGATGTGCTGATCCTCTACCGCCCACGGCTCACCCTCGGTTGGCGGCGGCGTTTGCCGGTGGCCGAAGCGGCCCGCGCCTGACCTCCCCCTTGATGCTTACGTATGCCTGCCACCTGGGGTGCGCGGGCTGAGGCTTGAACGATGGATCTCGATCTACTTGGCAACATCCTCTACGCCATGGTGCGTTGCGGTACTCCCCTGTTACTGGTGGCGTTGGGCGAACTGGTGTGCGAGAAGAGCGGCGTGCTCAACCTCGGCCAGGAAGGCATGATGCTGTTCGGCGCAGTGGTGGGTTTCATCACTGCCTTCGCCACTGGCAGCCTGTGGCTTGGCGTGCTCATGGCGTGCCTGGCCGGCATGCTACTGGCCTCTCTATTCGCCTTGGTCGCCTTGGGCTGCCAAGCCAACCAAGTGGCGACCGGCCTTGCCCTGACCATCTTCGGCGTCGGCCTGTCGGCGTTCGTTGGCAGTGCCTGGGTCGGCAAGCCGCTCAGTGGCTTCGAAGCGCAGGCCATACCGGTACTGGCCGACCTGCCAATCATCGGCCATATGCTGTTCAACCAGGACCTGCTGGTCTACCTGTCTTTCGCTCTGTTTCTACTGGTCGCCTGGGTGCTGCTCAAAAGCCGCACCGGGCTGATTCTCCAGGCCGTTGGCGAAAACCCCGATGCCGCCAGTGCCATGGGCCTGCCGGTGCTGCGTGTTCGCACCCTGGCGGTGCTGTTCGGCGGCGCCATGGCCGGCCTGGCTGGTGCCTATCTGTCGTTGGCCTACACGCCGATGTGGGCAGAAAACATGACGGCCGGCCGGGGGTGGATCGCCTTGGCGCTGGTGGTATTCGCCAGTTGGCGGGTGCGCCGGGTGCTACTGGGCGCTTACCTGTTCGGCCTGGCCAGCATCCTGCACCTGGTCGCCCAGGGCGTTGGCGTGAACTTCCCGGCCAACTTGCTGGCGATGCTGCCGTATGTGGCGACCATCGTGGTGCTGGTGGTGCTGTCGCGCGATGCGCTCAAAACCCGGCTGTACGCTCCAGTTTCGTTAGGCCAGCCCTGGAAGGCAGGCCACTGACCACGCCCCGCCAAGCCCCGATAACTCATAACACCCACAGGAGTGAACCCTTGATGCATCAGAAAAAACGCACCTCGCTGCTACGCGCCCTGAGCGCCGCAATCGGTCTGAGCACAGCGCTGTCTGCCGCTGCTGCCGACCCACTGAAGGTAGGTTTCGTCTACATCGGCCCGATCGGCGACCATGGCTGGACCTACCAGCATGAACAAGGTCGCCAAGCGCTGATCAAGCAGTTCGGTGACAAGGTGAGCACCAGCTTCGTCGAGAACGTGCCAGAGGGTGCCGATGCCGAACGCGTGATCCGCAACATGGCCAAAAGCGGCTACAACCTGGTCTTTGCAACCTCTTTCGGTTACATGAACCCTACTGCCAAGGTCGCCAAGCAGTTCCCCAAGGTCACCTTCGAGCACGCCACAGGCTACAAGCAGGACAAGAACCTGGGCACCTACCTGGCCACCTCGTATGAAGGGCGCTATGTCGGCGGTTACCTCGCAGCGAAAATGACCAAGACCAAGAAGATCGGCTATGTGGCGTCCTTCCCCATCCCGGAAGTACTGCGTGACATCAACGCCATCCAGCTAGCACTGGACAAGTACAACCCTGGCAGCGAAATCAAGGTGGTTTGGGTGAACTCCTGGTTCGATCCCGGCAAGGAGGCCGATGCCGCCAATGCGCTGATTGACCAAGGCGTGGATGTACTGTTCCAGCACACCGACAGCCCGGCGCCGATCCAGACAGCCGAGCGTCGTGGTATCTACGCAGTGGGCTATGCCTCGGACATGGCGCACTTCGGGCCCAAAGCGGTGTTGACGTCCATCGTCAACAACTGGGGGCCGCATTACATCAAGAGTACCCAGGCGGTTATGGATGGGAACTGGAAACCCCAGGATTATTGGGGCGGCCTGGCTGACGGCACCGTCCAGTTGCCGATCAGCGACTTGGTACCGGCGGATGTGAAAAGCGGGGCCGAGCAGATCATCGCCAGCATCAAGGACGGCTCGTTCCACCCGTTCACAGGGCCAATCTTCGACCAGAGCGGCGAGTTGAAGATTGCCGAGGGCGCGGTGGCCAGCAATACCGAACTGGCCGGCATGAATTACTACGTCAAAGGCATCACTGCCCAGTTGCCCAAATAAATGCGCTTTGGCTCGAGCCGCTGCCATGCAGGCTGCGCTGATGTTTCAGATGCGCGCCGTGCCCTGGGAGCGGCTTTAGCCGCGAAGATTGCCTCGCGCCCTTAGCCACCGGCTTTGCCGGTATTCGCGGGTAACCCACACGAAGGGCCGCCCAAGAGATCTTGTGAATTGCAGCATTTCGGAGACCTGATGAATACACTGCCGATCATCGACATCGCCCCGCTTTATCAGCACGACTTAGCCGCCCGCCAAGCCGTGGCTCGGCAAATCGACGCCGCCTGCCGCCACTGGGGTTTCTATTACATAAAGGGCCACCCGATCACCGCCCAGCGTATCGCCGAACTCCAAGCGGCGGCCAAGGATTTCTTCGCCCGGCCCAGCGAGGAAAAACTGCGCATCGATATCACCCGCAGCGCCCACCACCGGGGCTATGGCGCCATCGCTACCGAACAGCTCGACCCGAGCCGCCCTAGCGACCTCAAAGAAACCTTCGACATGGGGCTGCACATGGCGGCCGATCACCCTGATGTGCTGGCCGGTAAACCGCTGCGCGGGCCCAATCGGCATCCGGCCATTGCCGGCTGGGAAACCTTGCTGCAACAACACTACCAAGACATGCACGCCCTCTCTCTGACTTTGTTGAGGGCCATGGCCGAGGCATTGGGTATCGAGCAGGACTTTTTCGAGCAGCGCTTTGCCGAGCCCATCAGCGTGCTGCGCATGATCCACTACCCACCCCGCCAAAGCGCCAGCAGCAGCGAGCAGCAAGGAGCCGGTGCCCATACCGACTACGGCTGCATCACCCTGCTGTATCAGGACAACGCCGGCGGCCTGCAAGTGCGCAGCCGCGACGGTCAATGGATCGATGCCCCTCCCATCGAGGGGACCTATGTGGTGAACATCGGCGACATGATGGCGCGCTGGAGCAACGACCGCTATACCTCGACGCCGCATCGGGTGATCAGCCCGCTGGGGGTGGACCGCTACTCGATGCCGTTCTTCGCCGAACCGCATCCGGACACCGAGATCAGTTGCCTGCCGAACTGTTCGAGCAGCGCTAACCCGGCCAAATATCCGCCGGTTTCATGCAGCGCCTACATGCTTTCACGATTTGCCGAAACCTACGCCTACCGCCGTGAAGCGCTCTGAGTGCAGCCGTCACATCTCGACCTGGGTACCCAGCTCGATCACCCGGTTCAACGGCAACTGGAAATACCTGAGGTTGCTGTTGGCGTTTTTCAGCAAGAAGGCGAACAGCTGCTCGCGCCAACGCGCCATTGCATTGTGGTTGCCGGCGACCACGGTTTCGCGACTGAGAAAATAGGTGGTACGCATGGCGCCGAATGCCAGGTCAGCATTGGGGTAACGGCTCAATGCCAAAGGTACGTTGGGCTCTTCCATGAAGCCGAAGTGGAGGCTTACCCGGTAGAACCCGTCACCGCAAGCTTCGACCTCAAACCGCTTGCTGGCAGGGATACGCGGCTCGTCCGCGAACACCACGGTGAGCAGCACCACTTGCTCGTGCAATACCTGGTTATGCAGTAGGTTGTGCAGCAATGCGTGAGGTACTGCCTCGGGCCGCGCACAGAGGAACACGGCCGTGCCACTGACCCGGTGCGGCGGCTGTGCCTGCAGGCTGGCGATGAACAGCCCAAGGGGCAGCGCGTGTTCGTCCAACCGCTCGACGATGATCGTGCGTCCGCGCTTCCAGGTGGTCATCAACACGAATAGCGCCACGCCGGCAATCACCGGGAAGGCGCCTCCCTGCAGCACTTTTGGAGCGTTGGCGGCAAAGTACAAGCTGTCGACCACCAGCAAAGCCAGCAACAGCGGCACCGCCAGCCAGCGTGGCGCCTTCCATAGCAGCAGTACCACGGCCGACGCCAGCAGCGTGGTGATCAGCATGGTGCCGGTCACCGCCACACCATAGGCCGCGGCCAGTGCCCCGGATGACTCGAAGCCCACCACCAGCAGCACCACGCCGACCATCAGCGCCCAGTTGACCACGCCGATGTAAATCTGCCCTTGCTCCTGGCTTGAGGTGTGCTGGATGAACATACGTGGCACATAACCGAGCTGAATGGCCTGACGCGTCATGGAAAACGCACCGGAAATCACAGCCTGGGAAGCGATGATGGTGGCCATCGTGGCCAACCCGACCATTGGCAGCAGGGCCCAGTCAGGGGCCAGCAGGTAGAACGGGTTACGCACCGCTTGCGGGTCGCTAAGGATCAATGCACCTTGGCCGAAGTAATTCAGCACCAAGCCTGGTAGCACCAGCACAAACCAGGCGCGCGCAATCGGTTTGCGGCCGAAGTGGCCCATGTCGGCATACAGCGCTTCAGCGCCGGTCAGCGCCAGCACCACGGCGCCAAGAATGGCTACGCCCATGCCTGGGTGCAGGATGAAGAACTTGACGGCCCAGACCGGGCTCAGCGCCTGCAAAACTTGCGGATGCTGGACGATACCGTGCACCCCCAGCGCGGCGAGCACCACGAACCACAACACCATGATCGGCCCGAACAGAATGCCGATGCGTGCGGTGCCATGCCTCTGAATCAGGAACAAGGCCACCAGCACCAGCACCGCTAGCGGTACGACCCAGTGCTCGATGCCGTCGTACGCCAGTTGCAAGCCCTCCACTGCCGACAACACCGAAATGGCCGGGGTGATCATGCTATCGCCGTAGAACAGCGCTGCACCGAACAGGCCGAGCAGCACCAACCCCCGCCCCAGCCGCTTGTAGGGCGCCGCGGCGCGGTGCGCCAGCGCGGTCAGGGCCATGATGCCACCCTCGCCCTGGTTGTCAGCGCGCAGGATGAACAACACGTATTTGAGCGATACCACCCACACCAGCGACCAGAGCACCAGCGACAGCACACCGAGCACCCCTGCGTTGTTGGCCTGCACCCCGTAGTGCCCGGCAAATACCTCTTTGAGGGTGTACAAAGGGCTGGTGCCGATGTCGCCGTAAACCACCCCTACAGCCGCGATCAGCAGGCCGAGCGAGTTGGATTTACTGGGTTGGGCAGGATTTGCTAAAGCGGCGGGGTGGCTCACGACGGGACTCTCTGACGGGCGATTTTGATAGGCATGCCATCCCTGGGCAGCGCGCCGCCAGTATCGTTTCAAGGCGCCGAGCCTGCCGTAAAAAGCGCGTAAAAAATGCAGGACACTGGCCTGCCGTAGGCCCACACCCAACTGCACCAAGGTGCTGTATCGTTACCGGTCGGGCCGAGCTGGGTGAACATTACGGCCGTCGCCCTTGTCGCAAGTAAGCGAAATTGCGCATTTTGGAGATTCAACATGTTTCGCGTCTTTGAACGCTGGCTCGACCCATTTCCACCGGACGAGGTGCCCCCACCCCCGGCTGGCCTGCTGCGCTTTCTGTGGGCCTGCACCCGCGGTGCCCGTGGCTATATCCTGGCGCTGGCGCTGTTCAGCGCAGGGGTGTCGATATACGAAGCCTGGCTGTTTTCCTTCCTTGGCCAAGTGGTCGACCTGCTGTCGAACTGGCAGGTGGGCGGCGGCGTGAGCGCCGAGGAGCGCCGCGTACTTTGGGGTGTGGGGCTGTTGCTGGTGGCCAGTATTGCCTTGGTCGGCTTGCGTACGCTCATGCAGCACCAGGTGCTGGCGATCAACTTACCCCTGCGTCTGCGTTGGGACTTCCACCGGCTGATGCTGCGCCAGAGCCTGTCGTTCTTCTCCGACGAATTTTCCGGTCGAGTCACCACCAAGGTGATGCAAACCGCGTTGGCCGTGCGCGAGGTGTTGTTCACGGTCATTGAAATCCTGCCGGGCATCGGCGTGTACTTCATTGCAATCATCGCCCTGGCAGGCGGCTTCGCCGCCAAGCTGATGCTGCCGTTCATTGCCTGGCTCGGCCTGTTCGGCCTGGCGATGCTGTATTTCGTCCCTCGCCTTGGCAAGGTCGGCCAGGAACAGGCCCACGCCCGTTCCTCGATGACCGGCCGGGTTTCCGACGCCTATACCAACATCACCACTGTGAAGTTGTTCTCCCACTCAAAGCGCGAAGCACACTTTGCCCGCGCGGCAATGGAAGACTTCAAGCAGACCGGTTTTCGCCAGATGCGCCTGGTCAGCCAGTTCGAAATCGTCAACCAGGCGTTGGTGGTCGGGCTGATTTTCGGCGCTGGCGGCTACGCGCTTTGGCTATGGCATCAGAGCCAAGTAGGCACCGGCGCGGTCGCCGCGATCACCGCCATGGCCCTGCGCATCAATGGCATGTCGCATTGGATCATGTGGCAAATGACCTCACTGTTCGAAAACATCGGCACAGTGCAGGACGGCATGGCCACCCTCACCCGCGGCCCCAAGGTGCAGGACGCACCGAACGCTGGTGTGCTGCAAACCCGCGGCGGCGCAGTGACGTTCGACAATGTCAGCTTCAACTACAATGGCGAGCGCCAGGTACTCGATGGCTTGAGCCTGACCATCGCCCCTGGCGAAAAAGTCGGCCTGGTGGGCCGCTCCGGTGCAGGCAAGTCGACGCTCATAAACCTGCTGCTGCGCTTCTATGATGTGGACCACGGCCAAATCCTGATCGATGGGCAGAACATTGCCCAGGTCACCCAGGACAGCCTGCGCAGCGCTATCGGCATGGTGACCCAGGATACTTCGCTGCTTCACCGCTCGATTCGCGACAACATCGCCTATGGCCGCCCGGATGCCAGTGAGGAGCAGGTCCGGCGCGCCGCCATCAACGCCCAGGCCGATGGCTTCATTCGCCAACTCAGCGACAGGGACGGCCACAGCGGTTATGACACGCTGGTGGGCGAGCGCGGCATCAAGCTCTCCGGTGGCCAGCGGCAACGCATCGCCATCGCCAGGGTGATGCTCAAGAACGCCCCTATCCTGCTGCTGGACGAAGCTACCAGCGCGCTGGACTCTGAAGTGGAGGTCGCCATTCAGGAGAGCCTGGACGAGATGATGCAGGGCAAGACGGTGATCGCCATCGCCCACCGGCTGTCCACCATCGCCGCCATGGACCGGTTGATCGTCATGGACGAGGGGCGAATCATCGAGCAAGGCACCCACAGCGAGCTGCTGGCCAGGAACGGCACCTATGCAAGGCTCTGGCAGCACCAGAGCGGCGGGTTCCTGGGTGAGGAACAGGGAATGGCCGAGGTGTTGGAGTGAGCTAAGCCGGCAACGGCCGCTCTAACCCGGCTGTTCCATCGATCAGGCTGATGATTACTATCGAGCGCCGCGCCTGTCTGCCTGACCAGGCCGGCCTCTATAATCGCCATCCGTTTTCCTCCCCCTCGCCGGCAACCGGCGACCTCACCTTGGAATTTGCAGCATGCCAAGCGTCAAACCGGCCTCTGAAGGCCTTCCCGAACACAATCAACAGAGCGTCAAACAGCAATGGCTGGCGATCCTCTCGGTCGCGGTGGGCGCTTTCGCCCTGGTCACTAGCGAATTTCTGCCTGTCGGCGTACTCAACGACGTGGCCAGCGACCTGGGCATCAGCGCCGGCCATGCCGGCTTGATGGTGACCCTGCCCGGCATCATGGCTGCACTGGCGGCACCGCTTCTGTCGGTGGGCATCGGTGCCTTGGACCGGCGCTATCTGCTGATTGGCCTGACACTGATCATGATCATCGCCAACTCGGTGGTGGCCTATGCCAGTGACTTCAGCCTGCTGCTGTTCGGGCGTGTGTTGCTGGGGGTCAGTATTGGTGGCTTCTGGGCCACGGCCATCGCCCTGAGCGGTCGCTTGGCGCCTGATGGCGTGAGCGTGGCCCGGGCCACGTCCATCATCATGGCCGGGGTGACCTTGGCAACGGTGCTGGGCGTGCCGGTGGGCACCTGGTTGAGCGGTTTGATGGGCTGGCGCATGACGTTCCTGGTCACCGCACTGCTCGGCGTGCCGGTTGTCTTGGCGCAGATGCTCCTGCTACCGCGGCTGAACCCGGACAAAGCCATTCACATCCGCGACCTGCCGGCGCTGTTCATCAACCCGCAAGCACGGGTGGGCTTGATTGCCGTGCTGCTGATCGGCCTGGCGCACTTTGCCGCTTACACCTACGTGGCCCCGTTCTTCAAGCAGAGCTCGGGCTTCGATGGCTCGACCATTGGTTCGCTGCTGCTGCTTTACGGAGTGGCCGGCGTGATCGGTAACCTGTTCGCAGGCTACGCCGCCAATCAGAGCGTGCGCCATACCCTGATGCTGGTGGCGGTCATGATCGGCGTCAGCACTGCGTTGTTCCCCTATTTTGCAACAGGCCTGACAGGTGCGGCGATGCTGATCGCGCTGTGGGGCTTTGCCTTCGGCGCGTTCCCGGCTTGCTCCAGCATCTGGATGTTCGTGGTGGCGCCCAAGGATGTCGAACGTGGCATGCCGCTGTTCGTGGCCATGTTTCAGGTGATCATCGCGCTGGGTTCGTTCTTCGGCGGGCGTATCGTCGATCAGCTGGGCAGTTCGGTGCTGTTGAGCCTGGCCACGGCGCTGGTGGGCTGCGGCTTCGTCACGGTGCTGGTACTGGGGCGTAATGTCAGCAACAGCCTGGCGGTGCAAGGCAGCTGAGGCCTGGCAAACGCTTGCGGTGAGCCTCGTCGGGGGCGCGTGTCGCGACGCGCCATTGATTCGTCCCGATGAGTCATATTGATGCCTCCCAGGCTTGAGTCTAATACTAAGGTATCTGCCTGGGGAGGCACACATCATGCAATCCAGATTCGTGATCGTTCCGGCTGTGCCGATGGAAAAACCACTGCCTCAACCGGGATCTCGGTCCTTTGTCGCTACCGTATTCAGCGGTTACGACATCTACGACAATCAGGAAAAATTACGCCTCACGCCGAGTTACGCGACCAAGTCGCTGGCAGAGGCTGCGCGCTCGGAACTTGCGGGCCAATGCTCCAAGCCAGAAGAACTGATCCCATTGCCCCGGCTTGATGCTAGCCCCTCGGGCAGCGCCCTTTGCAGCCCATCAGGCAAAATGCCTTAGTGCGCTGTCGTCCCATTGCTGCCCAGTTTGCGACCAGCCGTTGTGCATGGGCAGCGGGAAGCCGGTACGGCACTGGCCTTGCCTGGCTTCGAAGTCGAAGACCGCATGGGGATAGTCATTGATCAGCAGCAGAGCCTTGCGGTGGTCCTCGGACCAGGCGATCTTGACCTGCGAGGGTTTGTCTTTGTCTGCGACGCTGTCCACGTCATAGATGTGCAGTGCGGTCTGGATCGGGTTGCCAGTGCTGGCAGTATCCAGCGCGTAGAAATAGCCCGTTTCCTCATCGTCCTCGAACACCACGACGTACGTACCTTCCCCGGCCGGCGCCTCGAGCACCAACCCATCACCTACGAATAACTCGTTCTGTGCAGCAAGATAGGCAGGCATGCAGGCGTTCCTTTTCCATTGACTGGGGCTTGATCATGCACAGCATCCGACACTGGCCGCAAGGGAAACCGACTGGCTGGCCCATGACCTGGCACAGTGGGCGCCATAGGCTTGTTGGCTCAATCCAGTACCGGCCTGAGCAAGGCCTGCGCCTCGTACAAAGTCGCCAGGTAGCGCATGCGCATTTCTTCGATGCTCAGCCGTGAGGCATGGGTGGTGATGGTCAAGGTAGCCTTGAGCGTGCCGCTGCGGTCCAGTAGCGGTACGCCCAGTACGCGCATGCCGATTTCATATTCCTGGTCAACGATACTGTAGCCTTGCTCGCGCACCTGCTGCAGGTGCGCGAGCAATTGCTCCTTGTCGGTCAGGGTATAGGGCGTCAGGGGCTGCAAAGGGTTACGCGCAAAGTAGTCGTCCAGCTGCGTCTGTGGCTGCCATGCCAGCCACACCCTGCCACTGGCGGTGCAGTACATGGGCACCCGCGAGCCCGGGCGGATCGACAGCGATGCGATGTGGCTATAACGGCTGCGTACCAGATGAATGATCTCGTCGCCGTCACGGCTGCCCACCGATACGTGCTCCTGGGTTTGCCGAGCCACCTGCTCGACGATCGGCCGCAGCATGCGCGGCAATTGCGCCGAATCGACATAGGCCTGGCCAATACGCAAGGCCTTGGGCGTCAGCCAGTACTGCCGATTGTCGGTTTCGGCAAACCCTTCATGTACCAGGGTCAACAGAAAACGCCGGGCGGCGCTTGGGGTCAAGCCTGACTGCCTGGCCGCCTGGGGTACGCTCAAGCGTGGCTGCTCGGTGGTGAACAGTTGCATCAGCGCCAGGCCTTTCTGCAAGCCGGCGATGAGATCGCGAGGGTGAATGTCTGGCTGGGGCATGGTTGAGCTCGTGCTGATTGACGACTAATGCGATTAACGAATCGTGAGTGCGATTATCGCATCAAACCCTCGATTAGCGCATTGCCCGATGCTGGTCGGCTCGCCAAGCTTGGCCCCCATAACAACAGCATCATGGAGCACAGCATGATCCGAGGTTCTACAGAACTGGTCGCCATCGTAGGTTCGCCCATCGCCCAGGTTAAGTCGCCGGAGAATTTCAACACCTGGTTCGCCAACCACGCCCTGGACATGGCGATGCTGCCCATCGATCTGCAGGAAACCGCGCTGGACGCGTTCGTCGATAGCTTGCGTGGCTGGCGCAACCTGCGCGGCTGCGTGGTCACTGTGCCCTATAAGCAGGCGCTGGCCCCGCGGCTAGATGCGCTGAGTGGGCGGGCCGAGGCGCTGGGATCGGTCAACGTGATTCGACGTGAAGCCGATGGCCGGCTGCTTGGCGACAACGTCGATGGCGCAGGTTTTCTGGGGGCGGCGCGCCTGCATGGCTTCATCGCCAGCGGCAAGCGGGCGCTGATACTGGGCTGCGGCGGGGTCGGCAGTGCGATCGCCTACGCATTGGGTGAAGCAGGGATCCACGGCATCACCCTCAGCGACCCCTGCGCCGAGCGCGTCGGGGCGCTGAGTGAAATGCTCGGCAATGCCTTCGGGCAGCTAGCTGTCGCGACTGATTACCGCTCACTGCAAGGGTTCGACCTGGTGGTCAACGCCTCTGCGGTCGGTATGGGGGGCAGCGGCGAGCTACCGTTGCCCGCGGTACTGCTGGCAACCCTGGCAGCCTCGACCCTGGTGGCTGACGTCGTCACCTCACCGGAAATCACCCCGCTGCTGCAACAGGCCCGTGAACGCGGCTGCCCGATCCAGACCGGAGCCCAAATGGCCTTTGCCCAGCTGGGCCACCTCGGCGCCTTCATGGGCGTCACACCGCTGGAGATCTGAGGCCATGAGCATTAGCGAACGAACACAGTTCGATCTGGTTGTCCTGGGCAGCGGGGCCGGCGGGTTGGCCACTGCGGCCACCGCGTCCCGTCTAGGGCTCAAGGTGCTGGTGGTGGAAAAGGCCGAACGCTTTGGCGGTACCTCGGCGATTTCCGGCGGTGCGGTCTGGATCCACGGCAGCGATCAGGCCCGTGCGGCCGGGGCCAAGGACTCCCCTGACGCCATGCGTACCTACTTGAAGGCGGTCATCGGCAGCGATTACAACCCGCCATTGGTGGAGGCGTTCATCGAGCAAGGTCACCAGGCCCTGAGATGGCTTGAGCGCAACACCGAACTGCGCTACAGCTTGCGCCCGCACTCGCCGGACTACTACCCCGACCAACCCGGTGCGACCGAGTTCGGCCGCGCGCTGGAGATGGTCGAATACGACGGCCGCCACTTGGGCGCGCACTTCAGGGACCTCCAAATGCCACCACCAGGCATGCTGCTGTTCGGCGGCATGATGGTCAACCGTGTGGACATCCAGCACTTTCTCAACCTTCGTCGGTCGCCGGCTTCACTGTGGCACTGCCTGAAGCTCATGGCACGCTATGGGTGGGATCGGCTGCACCACCCGCGTGGCACCCGCCTGACCACTGGCAACGCAATGATCGCCCGGCTGGCCAGCAGCGCTTTCGCTCACGGCTGCCAGTTGTGGTTGCGCAGTGAAGCGCAAGAACTGGTGATCGAACAGGGTGAGGTTACAGGCGTTATCATCCAACGCGAGGGCCGCACCCTTGAAGTACAAGCCCGAGGTGGTGTGGTCTGCGCAATGGGGGGCTTTGCCGCTGGGCAGTTGGCGGCCACCTACCGCCCCGATGCCGCCGGCGAGCACCTGAGCATGTCGCCGCCGAGCAATGATGGCGCAGCGCTGCGCCTGGGCGAGCCGGTAGCCGCCGCGCACGGCCAAGACCTGGCGGCGAATTTTTTCTGGGCGCCGGTATCGCAGTTGCGCCATGCCAATGGTGAGCGCGAACGCTTCCCGCACTTGGTCACCGACCGCGCCAAGCCAGGTGTGATCGCAGTCGACCCCGGCGGGCGGCGTTTCGTCAACGAGTCCAACTCTTATCATCACTTCGTGCAGTCCATGCTCAGCAACGGCATTGGCCATTGCTGGTTGATCTGCGACGCCTGGGCCATGAACCGCTATGGCCTGGGGCTGGCTCGGCCAAAGCCGGTGGACAACAGCGCGTTGATCGATGCCGGCTACTTGCACCGCGCCGCCAGCGTAGCCGATCTGGCGCTAGCCATCGGTGTCGATCCACACGTCTTGCAGCAGACGCTTGATCGCTTCAACACCGATGCCCGCAACGGCATCGACCCCCAGTTCGGCAAGGGCGGCAACAGCTACAACCGTTACATGGGCGACCCACAGCACCAGCCCAACCCCTGCCTGGCCCCGCTGAGCAAGGCGCCGTTCTATGCCATCCGCCTGCACACTGGCGACCTGGGTTCGGCATGTGGCCTGGTCACCGACGCCAACGCCAATGTGCTCAACCGCAGCGGCGCTGCGATTGCCGGGCTCTATGCCGTGGGCAACGACATGAACTCGATGATGAACGGTACCTATCCTGGCCCCGGTATTACCCTGGGCCCTGCCCTTACCTTCGGCTGGCTCGCCGCCAGCCATATCGCCTCGCGCCTGCAGGCGCAAGCCACTGAACGGGAGCAACCCGCGTGTACTACGAACTGAGAACCTACACCCTTGACCCGCTGAAAATGGCGGACTGGCTGGCCCTGTATCAGCGTCACGCCCTTGAAGTGCAAAGCGAGCATTTGGGCAACCTGGTGGGCTTTTTCACCAGTGAATTCGGCGAGGTCAACCAAGTGGTTCATCTCTGGGCATACGCAAGCCTGGACGAGCGCATGGCGCGGCGTGCCGCGATGGCAGCCGACCCGCGCTGGGCGGAGTTTTCCCGGCGCAACCGGGAATTGGGCGCCGTGTTGCAGCTGCAATCGCGGCTGCTGCGGCCCACTGGTTTTTCGCCGCTGAAATAGCACGCCTATAAGGATCAACCCATGCAACCCCTCGACTGTGACGTACTTGTCATCGGCTCCGGCGCCTCGGGCCTGGCTGCCGCCGTAACGGCCGCGCACCACGGGCTGAACGTGATCGTTGCGGAAAAGGCCAGCCAGCTCGGTGGCACCAGCGCCTGGTCGGGGGGCTGGCTATGGATTGCGCGAAATCCGCTGGCCGTCGCCGAGGGCATCATCGAAGCGCACGATGCGCCGGAGCGTTACCTGCGGGCACAGACCCACAGCGCAGAACTGGATGCTCGCCAGCGTGCGTTCCTGCAGCATGGCCCGCAGATGGTAGCGTTCTTCCAGCACCACACCGCGGTGCAGTTTCAGTCCGGCAGCACGATGCCCGATATGCGTGAAGGCGATGGCAGTTCGGCTGGCGGGCGCTTATTGTGCGCCCAGCCCTACGACGGCCGCCTGCTGGGCCAATGGCTACACAAGCTGCGCCCACCTTTGGATATCGTCAGCCTGGCGGGTATGGGCATCGCAGGTGGCGCTGACCTGGCTGCCTTCTTCAATGCCCGTCACTCCCCCAAAGCCGCCTGGCACGTCGGCAAGCGCCTGCTGCGTCACGGGCGCGATCTGTTGCTGCACCGCCGGGGCCTGCATCTGGTCAACGGCAACGCGCTCGTTGCGCGGTTGTTGCGCAGCGCGCTGGACCGTGAGGTCACGCTACTCACTGACAAAGCAGCTACACGCTTGCTCGGCGCAGAACGTATCGAGGGCGCACAGTTCGCCGATGGCCAGGTCATCCGGGCACGTCGTGGCGTGGTCCTGGCCTGTGGCGGCTTTGCCCATGACCGCCAGCGCATCGCCCAGCTGATGCCTCATGCACCTGATGGCCTAGCACATTACTCTGCCGCCCCGCCCCACAATTGTGGGGATGGCCTGCGCCTGGGTGAACAGGTTGGCGGCCAGCTAGGCCCGCAGTTGCCACAAGCCGGCGCCTGGGCGCCCATATCACGCGTCCCACGCCGCGACGGCAGTGTTGGCAACTTTCCGCACCTGATCGATCGAGCCAAGCCAGGCTTCATCGCCGTGCGCCGGGATGGCCGGCGTTTTGTCAACGAAGCCGATTGCTACCACGATTTCATGAACGCCCTGTTCGCCGCCTCCCCGCCTGGCCAAGCCCCTGAGGCATGGCTGATCTGCGACCATCGCGCACAACGGCGTTACGGCATCGGCTGGGCCAAGCCGTTCCCGTTCCCGCTCGGCGCTTACCAACGCTGTGGTTATCTGCTCAGCGGCGAGACCTTGGCAGAGCTGGCGCAACGTTGTGGCATCGATGCTGCGCAACTGCAGCTCACCGTCGCCGAGTTCAACCGCCACGCCGCACATGGCCAGGACCCGGTCTTCCAGCGCGGCAGCTCGGCTTATAACAGGGCCCAGGGCGAGCCGTTGCATAGGCCCAACCCTGCATTGCGGCCACTGGGCCGCGGGCCGTTTCATGCGGTGAAACTGCTGCCAGGCAGCCTTGGCACATTCGCCGGTCTGCAAACCGATGCCGTGGCACGCGTGCTGGATGAAGCGCAGCAGCCGATTCCTGGCCTGTTCGCGGTCGGCAACGACATGCACAGCATCATGGCTGGGCATTATCCTAGTGGCGGTATCACCCTGGGCCCGGGCATGACCTTCGGCTACCTGGCTGGCAAAGCGCTCTGCGAGCCATGAGCTGGGCGCACAATCGTTCGGTTATCGAACAGAAGCCGGCCACTGCGAATTGACGCTCGCCCTTGCACTGCCCACCATGCACCGGCCTTGCGTGTAGCCCCCTGCCTGGGGCCAGGTCAGGTTCTGCAAACCGCCGTTCTATACAATTTCAAGAAACGACCGAGAATATGAACCACTCCAAGCTCTCCAGCGCGAGCCTGCAGCCGCCTGCTGCTGGCATCGGCGACAAGATCCGTGGCGCCTTTGCCGTAGGCAAGACGCGATGGGGCATGCTCGCCCTGGTGTTTTTCGCCACTACCCTGAACTACATCGACCGCGCCGCCTTGGGCATCATGCAGCCGGAACTGGCCAAGGCCATGAACTGGACGGCGATGGACTACGCCAACATCAACTTCTGGTTCCAGGTCGGCTATGCCGTGGGCTTCGTGCTCCAGGGCCGGCTGATCGACAAGGTTGGGGTCAAACGCGCCTTCTTCGCCGCCGTGCTGCTCTGGAGCCTGGCCACCGGCGCCCATGGCCTTGCCACGTCTGCGGCTGGCTTCATGGTCTGCCGTTTCATCCTGGGCCTGACCGAAGCGGCCAACTATCCAGCCTGCGTCAAGACCGTACGCCTGTGGTTCCCTGCCGGTGAAAGGGCCATCGCCACTGGCCTGTTCAACGCTGGCACCAACGTCGGTGCCATGGTCACCCCGGCCCTGCTGCCGCTGATACTCACCGTCTGGGGCTGGCAGGCTGCGTTCATCGCCATGGGTTGCCTGGGCCTGGTCTGGCTGGTGTTCTGGAGCCTCAAGTACTTCAACCCGCAAGAACACCCAAAGGTCAGCCAGCGTGAACTGGACTACATCGAACAGGACGCAGAACCGGAGGTGGAGCGCCTGCCTTTTAGCCGTATCCTCGGCATGCGCGGCACCTGGGCCTTTGCCGTAGCCTACGCGATCACTGCGCCGGTGTTCTGGTTCTACCTGTACTGGCTGCCGCCTTTCCTCAACCAGCAGTACAACTTGGGCATCAGTGTGACCCAGATGGGGGTGCCACTGATGCTGATCTGGCTGACCGCAGACTTCGGCAGCATCGGTGGCGGCATCCTCTCATCGTGGCTGATCGGCCGAGGCGTACGCGCAACCACCGCGCGGCTGGTGTCGATGCTGATCTTCGCCTGCACCATGGTCAGCGTGACCTTCGCTGCCCATGCCAGCGGGCTGTGGGTGGCAGTGCTGGCCATCGCCTTGGCGGTGGGTGCGCATCAGGCATGGACTGCGAACATCTGGAGCCTGGTGATGGACTACACGCCCAAGCACCTGATCAGCACGGTATTCGGTTTTGCCAGCATGTGTGCAGCGGTTGGCGGCATGTTCATGACGCAGATCGTCGGCAGCGTGTTGATGGCCACTCACAACAACTATGCCGTGCTGTTCACCTTGATTCCGGCCATGTACTTCCTGGCGCTGATATGGATGTACTTCATGGCGCCGCGCAAACTCCAGGCCTGACTGACGTAAAGTCCTGGCAGTTGCTGGGCCTGTCCGAGTGATGTCAGTCCATAACGCCAATTGGGGCCGCGTTGCGGCCCCAATGCATGAGCATGAAACGTTGGAATACTGGCGATGAACGCTAGCGCCGTGCGAGCACCGCTCGGGCCTTGTCCAGTGCCATGCGCGCCCGCTGCTCAGCGCTGATGCCCTGCTCCATCAATCGGCGGGTTGGGATTTCCAGGCTCAAGGGCACCGTCGCCGGCAAGGCGCGCAGCAGCCCCACCAGGTCAGCATCGCCATCACCTGGGAAACGCCGCTCATTGCGCGCCTGGCGCAGGATCTCCTCCATCTCGGCAGGCACAGGGCCTGCCACGTCGCACAACTGGGCGTAGCGCATGCGCGATGGCGGCAGCTGTGCAAGATCCTCCAGCGAGCACCGCGAACGGTTGAAGTGAAACGCATCGACCAGCACACAGCCATTGGCCCGATCGGCCTTGGCCACGACTTCCATGGCCTGGCGCAGGTCGCGCACGTCGGTCCAAGGCATGAATTCCAGATGCGGATAGATGCCATAACCGGCAGCCAGGTCGCACAGCTGCGCAAAGTGCTCAGTCAGGCGAGCGCTGTCGGAGTCGTTGCCCGCCACCAGCAGCTCTGAGCCGCCAAGCTCCGCGCCAACCGCTAATATCGGTTCGAAATCAGCCACGCAGGTATCGGGCTTGAGCCTGAGGATTTCCAGGTCGAGCACCTTGATGCCAGTGTCGCAAAGGCGTGCCTTCGTTTGGCGGCGCAGCTGTGGGTCTGCCACCAGCGGGAAGTGCTGCTCCTGCTCGGTGGCCGGGACCAGGCGCAGGCCCACATGGCTATAACCGGCACGGGCCGCTACCTCCACCATGTCTGGTGGGGACAGCTCGAGCACGGTCAACGCCGCGAGAGAGAAAATTCGATCGGTCATGTCAGTACCTTGGGAAAAAAATCAGGCGATCAACGCAGGGGCACAGGCCCGGCCGGTTTCGGCAGCCTCGCGGATGGCATCGACCAGCGCCAGCGTGCGACCGCCATCGGCGGCATCGATCAACGGCGCCTCACGGCCTTGGGCTACACGGATGAAGTGCTGCAATTGCAAGGTCAGGGCTTGGCCTGCAGGAATGCTTTCGCGGCTTTGCAGCAATGGCGTATGCCAGCCCGAGCCTGCCTCGGCGTAATGCCAGCGTTTGAGCTGCGGAATGCTCATTGCCCCTTCGGTGCCAGCGAGCAAGTAGCAAGGTTGGCCCTCCTGACGCGGATAAACCGGGCTTTCACCTGAGTCCAGCTCCCAGCTCCACGGCGCGGCCACCGCGTCGGACCCCGTCAGGCTGCCCAGCGCGCCGTTGGCGAACTGCAGCAGCACCGCGGCGCTGTCTTCATTGGCGAAGCCGCGCACGTCGTTACGGGTGAACGCCTGCACCTGGACGACCTCCCCACACAGAAAGCGCAGCAGGTCCAGGTCATGGATCAAGTTGGTCAGCAGAAAGCCCGCGCCGGGTTCGCGGCGCCAGGGCGTTTCGAAGTAGCTGTCGGGTTTTTGCAACTGCCAGAGGGCAGTGACGTTGACCAAGCGGCCCAGCTTGCCTTGCTCGATCACCTCGCGGGCTTTGGTGATCAGCGGGTTGTGCCGCCGATGATGACCGACCAGCACTGGCACGTTCCGCTTACGCGAGGCCTCTACCAAACTACGCACTTCATCCAGGTGCACGCCCACAGGCTTTTCCACCAGCACCGGTATGCCGGCCTCCACACAATCCAGGGCGCAAGCCACATGCAGGTTGTTAGGGTTGGCGACGATCACAGCGTCTGGCCTGGCGTGCTCGAGCATCTTCCGGTGATCGGCATAATAGGCAGCACCGCATTGGGCAGCGAAAGCCTCGGCTTGCAGGCCTGGATCTGCCACGGCGCATAGCCGGGCCTGGGGCAACTGGCTCAGGTGTTGGTAGTGCTGGCGGCCCATGATTCCAGCGCCGATCAAGGCAACTCGTAAGGGTGAATTCAACGCACTGTCCTCTTGTCATTGTTGTGATGCGATTATGAAACCGGGTTCCGGAATCGCATATGCACAATGTAGAACCAAGTTCAGTAATTCAGAACGGTGAGAGCGTTGGACTGTGCGGTTATCGACCACAAATTGACCTTAGGCGAAGATCTCACTGGCTGGGCTGGCGGCGGACAGCTCTTGTGCCGCGCTCAACAGCAACGGCGCAAGGTCCGCCAGCCGAGCTTGCGCCAGGCGGGCGCTGGGGCCGGCAACACTGAGCACGCCAATCACTTCACCACCCTGTGGGCGGCGCACCACCGCGGCCAGCGCCGAGGTGCCTATCGCAGAGGTTTGCTCGACCCAGGCATAGCCCCGTTGGCGGGCTTGGTGCAGGTAAGCCAATAGCTCGTCCATGGACCTCGGCGCATTGGGGCCGAACTGGGCAGGGTCGGCGATGCCCTGGCGCAACACCATCTGCACGGCTTGCTCGTCGCTGAGGCTGGCAAGCCACGCGTGCCCGGAAGCGGTATAGAACAATGGCGCATCGCGGCCCATGTCGGGGTCGTAACGCAGGCCGGAACGGGCACCTTGCGACTTGGCGATCCAGGTCTGGCGGTTGCCCTCGACCACCCCAAGGCGCACCAGTTCACCACTTTCCTGGGCCAAGCGATCAAGAATGGGCTGAATGATGTCGGCGCCGCTACTGGATAGGTAACGGAAGCCCAACGCCACCAGTTTGGCCGATAACTGATAGCGGCTGTTGTCGCGGTTCTGACGCACGTAGCCAAGGCGCACCAGTTCACTGAGCATGCGGTGGGCTGCGCTCTTGGGAATGTCCAGACGTTCTGCCAAGACTTGCAGCCCCAGGCCATGGGGCTCGCCGGTCAAGCTCTCGACAAGACTGAAAGCGCGTTCGATCTGACTACCTGCCATACCTGTATCCCTGCAATTTTGTGCGGATTCTAGAAGATCATTCCATCTGGAAGATACGAATTCAGCGGCAGAAACCTGAGAGTGTCCGCTAATCGACCACAACTTGTGGTTCCAGGTTGCCGGATCGCCTATACCTTCGAATATTATGGAACCCGATTCCAATAATAACCCGGAGAACCCTCGATGCCTGCCCAATCCTTCCCACGCGACTGCGACGTACTGGTGGTCGGCTCTGGCGCAGCCGGCCTGGCTGCGGCCGTTACGGCTGCCTGGCATGGGCAGAAGGTCGTGCTGGTGGAAAAAGACCCCGTCTTCGGTGGTGCAACCGCCTGGTCCGGGGGCTGGGCATGGGTGCCCCGCAACCCGCTGGCCCAGCGCGCAGGCATCTGCGAAGACATCGAGCAGCCGCGTACCTACCTGCGCAACGAACTGGGCACACGCTATGACGCTGAGCGCGTGGATGCGTTTCTGGAAGCTTGCCCACACATGGTCGCGTTCTTCGAACGGCACACCACGTTGCAATTTGCAGACGGCAACGGCATCCCCGACATGCATGGTGACACCCCTGGCGCTGCACTCGGTGGCCATCAGGTGATAGCCGCCCCTTACGATGCCCGCCAGCTTGGCGCGCTGCTCCCGCGCCTGCGCAAGACCCTACGGGAAACCTCGTTCATGGGCATGCCAATCATGGCCGGCGCTGACCTGGCAGCGTTCCTCAACATGACGCGCTCACCGCGTGCCTTGTTGCATGTGGGCAAACGCTTCGCTCGTCACCTGTATCATCTGGCCCGCTATGGTCGCGCCATGCATTTGGTCAACGGGGTTGCGCTGGTGGCACGGCTGGCCAAATCCGCCGAAGACCTGGGTGTGCGAATGATCGAGTCGACGTCGGCCAAACGCCTGCTGCTCAAAGACGGTAAGGTGCAAGGCGCAGTACTGGACACCGCACAGGGCGAGCGAACAATACGCGCCAGAGCCGTGATATTGGCTGCCGGAGGCTTCCCCAACGACGCTGAACGCCGTCGGCAACTGTTCCCGCGTGACGACAGCGGCTACGACAACCTCGCCCTGCCGCCACCGTCCTGCTCAGGCGACGGTTTACGCCTGGGTGAAGCGGCTGGCGGTGTGGTAGCCACCGACCTGAAATCATCGGTTGCCTGGGCACCGGTTTCGAAAGTCCCCCACCGCGACGGCAGCACAGGCCATTTTCCGCACATCATCGAACGGGGCAAGCCCGGCATCATCGGCGTATTGGCCAACGGCAAGCGCTTCGTCAATGAAGCGCACGGCTACTACGACTACGTATCAGCGATGATCGAAGCCGTGCCAGCGGGCGAGCCGGTGTGCTCCTGGCTGATCTGCGACCACCGCTTCGTGCGGCGCTTCGGCCTGGGCTATGTGCGCCCTGCACCATTACCCCTGGGCGCGCATCTGCGCAGTGGCTACCTCAAACGCGGCCAGACGCTGGCTGACTTGGCCAAGGCATGCGGTATCGACCCTGCTGGGCTGAGCGCCACCGTGGCAGACTTCAACCTACACGCACGCCAGGGCCAGGACCCAGCCTTCGGCCGTGGCTCGACCCCGTTCAACCGCAAGCAGGGCGACCCCATGCACCCAGGGCCCAACCCATGCGTGGCGCCCATCGAGCATGGGCCGTTCTACGCTGTGAAGGTGCAACCCGGCTGCTTCGGCACGTTCGCCGGGCTGCGCACTGATGGCCACGCGCGGGTGCTGAACGAGGCCGGCCAGCCAATCAATGGGTTGTACGCGGCCGGCACCGACATGGCCAGCATCTTCGGCGGCTGGTACCCGTCTGGCGGCATCAACCTTGGGCCGGCGCTGACCTTCGGCTACGTCGCGGCGAGGCATATCAGCGGCGTGACCACCTATGAATAGCGCCAGCAGTTGGCAAATCATGGACAGGGGCTAGGTTTGCCAATCAAACTGGGCGGGCCGACTGCATCCCGACCTTATCCAAGGAGGACGATTGCCTTTGAACAAGCCCCCAGAACCTTCCCGCGGCTGGCTGGCCAGCAAGCTCCTGGCGAATGGCCAGGAACCTGATCCACGTTTCACCCTGGCCAACGAGCGCACCTTCCTGGCCTGGATCAGAACCTCCCTGGCGCTGCTGGCCAGCGGTATAGCCGTGGACATGTTCACTGCCGAGATCTTCAGCTCCGGCACCCGGCGCCTGCTGGCGGTGGCCTTGATCAGCCTGGCCTTGCTCTTGAGCCTGCCGGCGTTCGGACGCTGGCTCAACGTAGAGCGGGCCATGCGCCATAAACGGCCGCTGCCCTTCCCTCTGATTGCCCCGGCGCTGTCGATCGGCGTATCGCTGGTGATGGCGTTTTTTGCCTACGCGGTGTTCTTCCATGCCTGACCCGACGCGCCTGCAGGCCGATGACGGCTTGCAGCCGGAGCGCACACTGCTGGCATGGCGTCGGACCATTCTGGCCATGGTGGTGTGCAGCTGCTTCTTTTTACGCTGGGTCCCGCAGCATGGCTGGCTGGCCGTAGGCCCAGCGATAGTCTGCCTGCTGGCCGCTGGCGCCGCCTGGTTGCGGTTACGGCGCAGCTATCAGCGCAACCTGATCGGCCTGCAGGCCGAAATCATCGCATCCGGGGTGACGGTGAACCTCTTGTTGGCCGTCTGCGTGACGGTGCTGTGCGCCGTGGAGTTGTTCGCGATTCTGGCCTGGTAGCCCAGAGGCCTAGCGGGCGGCCTGCCTGGCTCGATAGTCACTATCGACAGCACCAATTTCTATCCCAAACCGGCATTCAATAACCTAGCTCCATCGATTCATACCGACCGAATCCCGGAGCTTGCCCAATGAACACCTCGGCCCGCCTGCTGCTCACTGCAATCGCCGCTATCGCTGTGCTCAGCGGCTGCGCCAGCCACCCTGAACTGCGTCCATACACTCCCCAAGAGTCCCGGCAACTGCAACTGGAAGCAATCCAGCGCCACGGCCTGTCGCTGGAGGAATATGAACTGCGCAAACGTGTGATTGAGCGATCTGCCAACGAGCAAGTGATTACCGAGCGCAGCGAAGATCAAGGTGGTGCCCAAGGTTGACCCAGCGAACGCCGCCCGCAGGTTGCGGTAATAACATCGGTTAGGCTATGAAACACCGTCTGCCTGGCCCAAGCGCAACATGACCGGAGGATGCCCAATGATCGACCACCTGGACCACCTGGTACTGACGACCATCGACGTCGATGCGTGCAGCGACTTCTACACACGTGTGCTGGGCATGCAGCGCGAAACATTCGGTGCTGGGCGGTTGGCGTTTCGCTTCGGCAACCAGAAGATCAACGTGCATGTGCGCGGCCATGAGTTCGAGCCCAAGGCGCATCTACCAGTGCCCGGCGCGCTGGACCTTTGCTTTATCGCCAGCATTACTCTGGATGAGGTGATTGCCCGCCTGCATGCAGCGCACTGGCCCATCGTTGAAGGCCCCGTGCAGCGCACCGGTGCGACCGGCCCAATCCGCTCGGTGTATGTACGCGATCCCGACCTGAACCTGATCGAGATCGCCGAACACCTGCCTGTTGGCTAGCACAGCTTGGCAGCCTCCAGTCACGTGCGGCTGGCCGAGGTGGACCGCCTACAGGTATCCTTACCCGCTCAAGAGCAAGCCTTCCAGGACGGTGACCATGACCAGGCCCCTTCTGTTGCTGACTGCGGCGCTTCTTACGAGCCCGGCATTGCACGCGCAACTGATCCAGCGCCAATTGGGCGATTTCGACTTCAAGCTTGGCACCACCCCGTCGCGCAGCATGGCCCAGGGGTTAATCTCGCCGACTGCGGTGGGCGCTTTTCACGGCGGGCTGGACCTTAGCCATCCCAGCGGCTGGTACATTGGCCAGTATGCGCCCAGTATGGGGGTGGCACCGGACTCCACCCTGCGCCTGGACAGCTACACCGGCTACAAGCACCACTTCGACAATACCCTGGGTTACGAGGTGGGCCTGGTTCACTACAGCCAGCCGAACATCGCCGGTGCTGAAAGCTTTGCCCTCTACGGCGGGCTGTCGATATTGGGCAGCCGCTTCGGGGGGGCTTGGCGTGATAACCCGGACAACCGCACCGGCACGCTGTTCGCCGACTTCGGCCAGTTGCCCTTGTTCGACGTGGACCTGACCGTCAAGCTCGCCCACCATCGCCTGGGAACACCCTTCACACTCGGTGACGGTAGCCAGATCAACGGCTTTTCCGACTGGTCGCTTGAGCTGTCGCGACCCTGGCTTGGTATCGATCTCAACCTGATCTACAGCAACTCCAACCTCAGCGGCAGCGGCTGCGATGCCTATGCCGGTATCAACAGCGCCTGCGAAAGCATGGTGACCCTCAAAGCCCAACGCAGCTTTTTCTGAGTTACAAGCCCCAGCGCCGGCATCAGCCCGCGCTGGCTGGCATCAGTGTCGCGATCAACGCCCGCACCGTACCCGGCAAAGCCTGCAGCTCGCGCACCAGGATGCTGCGCTCGCGCACGGCCCACGGCTCGTCCAGATCGATGGTGACCAGCTCCATGGTCTGGCTATGCCGGATGGCGGCAGATTCGGGGATGATACCGATGCCCACCCCGGCTTCCACCAGCCGGCAGATGGCCTCGAAGCTCGACAGCTGAATCCGTAGCGAGAGGTTCAGGCCCATACGTTCCACATGGTCACGTAGAAAACTCAGCAAGGTGCTGCCGTCGTGCAGGCCGATGTGCTGGAACGCCAGGGTCTGCTTCAACGTCACCGTCTTGCGCCCGGCCAGCTCGTGGGCCGTCGGTACGATCAGCACCAGCCTGTCGGTACTGAAATGCAGCACCTGCAAGCCGCTGGCTTCCACGGGCCCGGCGATGATGCCCATATCGCTGCTGCCATCGAGCACGCCCCGCACGATGTCCCGCGACAGGCGCTCCTGCAGGTCGACGGTGACCCCGGGGCGTTTGGCCATGAAGCCGGCAAGCACTTCTGGCAAAAATTCGGTGACGGCGGTGGTGTTGGCGAAGATCCGAATATGCCCCACCTGGTCGGTGCCGAACTGAGCGAACTCAGCTTTGAGGTAGTCGACCTGGCGCATGATCAAACGGGCATGCATCAACAACTTCTGCCCTGCAGGGGTCAATTCCACGCCACGGCTGTCACGGTACAGCAGGCGGCTATCAAGCTGTGCTTCCAAGGCCTTGATCCGGGCACTGGCGGCCGCTGGCGAAAGAAACGCCCGACGCGCGCCCTGGGTGAGGCTCGGTGACTCGCCGATATGGATGAAAAGCCTCAGGTCTGCCAGATCAAAGTGCATAGACGCTCCCATGGATGGCGTGGCGTTCAGCATACATGAACGCGGCCTTATACAAATGCAAATTCACAGAATGCCAAGCACCTTCCATCATCGGCCCATAACAACAAATGCAGAGGCCCACGGTTATGACTGCTTGCCACTCGCCCATCGACTACAGCGCCTGGATGGGGCGTACCGAGGATGCCGTCGATGAATTGAGCCTGAACCTGATCAAGCGCATTGCCGCCACCTTTGGGCAAACCCCACCCGCCGCAGGGCAACCCCTTCCAGCTTTATGGATGTGGTGCTTTTTCCAGGAACCAGTGGCCGAGTCACAGCTAGGCGGTGACGGCCACCCGGCTCGCGGCGGTTTCCTGCCCCCGGCCGACAACCGTAACCGCATGTGGGCTGGCGGGCGGGTCGACTTCATCGCACCCTTGATCGTTGGCGCGCAGGCCCAGCGCCGCTCGACCCTGCTGCACATCGAGCAAAAGCATGGCCGCACTGGCGCCCTGCTGTTTGTCACAGTGCGTCATGAGTACCTGCAGAACGGGCAGCTGTGCGTGCGTGAAGAACAGGACATCGTGTACCGCGAACCCAACCCACCGAAGCTGCACAGCGCCCCGGCAGAAGCCCCGGCCGATTGGAGCGAAACGGTGACGCCCACACCCACCCTGTTGTTCCGGTATTCGGCCGTCACCTTCAACGGCCACCGCATCCACTACGACTACCCCTACGTCACCGGCACCGAAGGCTACGCAGGCTTAGTGGTGCACGGCCCGATGATTGCCACGTTGAACCTGCAAGCGTTCATGCGCGCCAACCCAGGCAAGCAGGTGCGCCACTTCGCCTACCGCGGCGTGCGCCCGCTGACCGTGCCGGGGTCGTTCGAGGTGGCCGGCCGCATCAGTGCACCCGGCCAAGCCCAGCTGTGGGCTGGCAATGCCGACGGCGTGGCGCAAAGCGCAGACGTGGTTTTTGACTGATACCTGACTGGGAATCCCCGCATGCATACGTACGACAGCGATGACCTGAACGCCATCCGCGAGGGCGTGCGCGCCTTGTGCGCCGAGTTCGACGCCAGCTACTGGCGCAAGATCGATGAACAAAAAGCCTTCCCGCAAGCGTTCGTCAAAGCCATGACCGACGCTGGCTGGCTGTCGGCGATGATCCCCGAGGCGTATGGGGGCTCAGGGCTGGGGTTGGCGGAGGCCTCGGTGATTCTTGAAGAGGTCAACGCCTGCGGCGGCAACTCCGGTACGGTGCACGGGCAGATGTACAATATGTTCACCCTGCTGCGCCATGGCAGCGAGGAACAAAAGCGCCACTACCTGCCCAAGCTCGCCAGCGGTGAGCTGCGGCTGCAGTCGATGGGCGTGACGGAACCGACCACCGGGACCGACACCACCAAGATCAAGACCACGGCCGTGCGCCAAGGTGACAAGTACCTGATCAATGGCCAGAAGGTCTGGATTTCGCGGGTTCAACACTCAGACCTGATGATTCTACTGGCGCGCACCACGCCCCTGCCTGAGGTGAAGAAAAAATCCGAAGGCATGTCGATTTTCCTGGTCGACTTGCGCCAGGCCATCGGAAACGGCCTGACAGTGCAGCCGATCGCCAACATGGTCAACCATGAAACCAACGAGCTGTTCTTCGACAACCTGGAGCTGCCTGTCAGCAGCCTGATCGGCGAAGAAGGCCAAGGCTTTCGCTACATCCTCGATGGCCTTAACGCAGAGCGCACACTGATCGCTGCCGAGTGCATCGGCGATGGCCGCTGGTTCATCGAAAAAGCCAGCGCCTATGCCCGCGACCGGGTAGTGTTCGGCCGCCCGATCGGGCAGAACCAAGGCGTGCAGTTTCCCATCGCCGAAGCCTACATCGAGCTTGAGGCAGCGGACCTGATGCGCTGGCGCGCCTGCGCCGAATACGACAGCGGGCAGAACGCCGGGGCCAGTGCGAACATGGCCAAGTACCTGGCCGCCAAAGCTTCGTGGGAGGCGGCCAATGCCTGCCTGCAGACCCACGGCGGCTTCGGCTTTGCCTGCGAATACGATGTGGAGCGCAAGTTCCGCGAAACCCGCCTGTACCAAGTGGCGCCGATCTCTACCAACCTGATCCTGTCGTACGTGGCCGAGCATCTGCTCGAGCTGCCGCGTAGTTTCTGAGGGCCTGTTCATGCAGCATACACACGCATTGGCGGGCTTCCTTGCCGACCTGCACTACGCCCAGATCCCCAGCCCGGTATTGGACCGTACCGAAGACCTGTTCCTCGATTGGCTCGGCTCGGCCCTGGCCAGCCAGGGCGCGCACCCGATTCCGCTGTTCGAGCGCTATGCCCAGCGCATGGGCCCCGCCGAGGGCCGGGCTCGGGTGCTGACCAGTGGGCGCAGCTCTTCACCCTACTTTGCCGCGCTGGTCAACGGCGCCGCCTCGCACCTGGTGGAACAGGACGACCTGCATAACAGCTCGGTGCTGCACCCGGCAACCGTGGTGTTCTCGGCCGTCCTGGCGGCAGCCCAAGACCTGGGCAAGTCAGGCAAGGCCTTGTTGCTGGCGGCCGTGGCCGGTTACGAAGCGGGCATTCGTATCGGTGAATTCCTCGGCCGCTCGCATTACCGGGTTTTCCACACCACCGCCACCGTCGGCACGCTGGCAGCAGCGGTGGGCGTCGGCAAACTGCTGGGCTTTGACAAAGAGCAGTTCATCAACCTGCTGGGCACTGCCGGCACCCAGGCTGCGGGGCTTTGGGAGTTTCTGCGCGATGCGGCCGACTCCAAGCAGTTGCACACCGCCAAGGCCGCCGCCGATGGCCTGCTGGCCGCTTACCTGACTGCCGATGGGCTGAGCGGCGCACGCAATATTCTCGAAGGTGACCAGGGCCTTGCTGCCGGCATGTCCAGCGACGCTGACCCGGCTCGCCTCAGCGACCGGCTGGGCACACGCTGGGCACTGGCGGAAACCTCCTTCAAATTCCATGCTTCCTGCCGCCACACCCATCCCGCCGCTGACGCGCTGCTGCACTTGATGCAGCGCGAAGGCCTGAGCCACGAGCACATCGCCAAGGTGGTCACCCGCGTGCACCAGGGCGCCCTTGATGTGCTGGGCCGAGTCAGCGTGCCGAGCACCGTGCACCAGGCCAAGTTTTCCATGGGCACGGTGCTTGGCCTGATCGCCGTGCATGGCAGTGCCCAGCTTCTGGAGTTCCGCGACCTGGCACTGACCGACCCGCACGTCGCCAGCCTGCGCGACAAGGTCGAAATGCAACTGGACGCTGAAGTGGATGCCGCCTACCCGGCGCGCTGGCTGGGACGCGTGGAGGTCACCTGCAACGATGGCCGGCGCCTGAGCGCGGCCATCGACCAGCCCAAGGGCGACCCCGGCAACACCCTTTCGCGACCGGAGCTGGAAGCCAAGTTCCAGCGCCTGCTGGCCTATTCCGGCGCCCGTAGCCCGGCCCAGGGCCAGGCCCTGATCGAGCAGGTCTGGCAACTGCGCGATGCGCCCTCGCTGGCCGCGCTGTACTGATGATGAACAGGTGACCCCATGACTCAAACCGCACCCCGCCCGCTGGACGGCATCACCGTTATCAGCCTGGAACATGCCATCGCAGCGCCCTTCTGCACCCGCCAACTGGCCGATTTGGGTGCCCGTGTGATCAAGATCGAACGCCCCGGCAGTGGTGATTTTGCCCGGGGTTACGACCAGCGCGTCGATGGCCTGGCCTCGCACTTCGTGTGGACCAACCGCTCCAAGGAAAGCCTCACCCTGGACCTCAAGCAACCTGCCGCCAGCGGCATTCTTGAGGCACTGCTGGCCAAAGCCGACGTACTGGTGCAAAACCTCGCACCCGGCGCCGCCGCACGCATGGGCCTCTCGTTCCAGAGCCTGCACCAGCGCTATCCGCGGTTGATTGTGTGCGATATCTCCGGGTATGGCGCAGGCGGCCCCTATGAAAAGAAGAAAGCCTACGACCTGCTGATCCAGAGCGAGGGTGGCTTCGTGTCGGTGACCGGCGGCCCTGGCGATGAAGAAATGGCCAAAGCCGGCTGTTCGATCGCCGATATCGCTGCCGGTATGTATGCCTATACCGGCGTGCTTTCCGCCCTGCTGCTGCGCGATAAGACCGGCCTTGGCAGCAACATCGACGTGTCGATGCTGGAAAGCCTGGTGGAATGGATGGGCTACCCGATGTACTACGCCTACAACGGCGCGCCGCCGCCTGCGCGTGCCGGGGCGGCGCACTCCACCATCTACCCGTACGGGCCATTCCCCACGGGGGGTGGCGGCACGATCATGCTCGGCCTGCAGAACGAGCGGGAGTGGGCGCTGTTTTGCGAGAAGGTCCTGCTGGACCCAGCGCTGGCCAACGATGATCGCTTCAGCGCCAACTTTCGACGCTCAGAAAACCGCGAGGTGCTGCGCCAGATCATCGTCGATGGCTTCGCCAGTTTGTCCCTGGACGAAGTAGTCGCGCGGCTGGAGCAGGCGCAGATCGCCAACGCCCGGGTCAACGACATGCATGGTGTATGGCAGCATCCGCAGCTTAAGGCCCGTGATAGCTGGCGTTCAGTGGACAGCCCAGCTGGCGAATTACCTGCGCTGCTGCCTCCAGGGCGCAATGCCGCATTCGCCCCGCGCATGGACGCGGTGCCGGCCCTGGGCCAACACACCCAGGGCATCCTCGAGGAACTGGGCTTCACGGCAGACCAGCAGGCCAACCTGGCAGCAGGAGGCGTCGTATGAAAACGGTACGCTCTGCCTTGTTCGTACCCGGCAGCCGCCCCGAGCGCTTCGCCAAGGCCCTGGCTGCCGGCGCCGATGCGGTGATCGTCGACTTTGAGGACGCCGTTGAGGAGCCGCTCAAGCAACAAGCGCGTCAGCACCTGGCGGCATTCCTCCACGCTAACCCGAGCGCGTCGGTGTGGGTCAGGGTTAATGCCCCGCAACACCAGGAGCATGCGCCCGACCTTGCATTCTGTGCGCAACAGCCGGGGGTCGTCGGCGTGCTGCTGCCTAAGGTTGAAAATGCCACGCAGGTCGCGGTCGCCTGGCACAGTGGCAAGCCTGTCTGGCCGATCATCGAAACTGCCAAGGGGTGGCTGGCCTTGGCGCAGATCGCAAGCGCCGAAGGTGTCGAGCGGCTGTCGTTCGGCAGCCTCGACCTGGCACTGGATTTGGGCCTGAACACAGACAGCGAAGCTGCCCAGTCTTTTCTGGACCAGGCACGCATGGCCGTGCAACTGCACTCGCGGGCGGCTGGCTTGCAGCCGCCGCTCGACGGTGTATTCCCGGGCATAGCCGATGACCAAGGGCTGCACCGAGCGATGCGTCGCGCCCATGACCTGGGCTACGCAGGCGCGCTATGCATCCACCCCAGGCAGATCCCAGTGATTCACGCCGCGCTCGCGCCCAGCGCCGAACAATTGGCATGGGCACGGCGGGTGGTGGCAGCCAGTGCTGCGGCCAATGGCGCCGGGGCGTTTCAGCTGGACGGGCAGATGGTCGACGCCCCTGTGTTGTTGCGTGCGCAGCGCTTACTGGACTTAACCACGGGCTAAGCGAGTGCGTTCAGCTAACCTGAATGCAGCCTTACACAAAAGCTGATTCTCCACACGCTGGCTCATGCTCCATCTTTATGTTCAACCCTCCTACAACAATAAATCAGAGGTGACATCGATGTTGAAACTGACCCAGGCGCTGCTGTGCGCCGCTGCAGTGTCCCTGGCGAGCCTGGCCCAGGCCGCTGACCCCATCGTCATCAAGTTCGCCCACGTCGTGGCTGACAGTACGCCAAAAGGCCAAGGGGCATTGATGTTCCAGAAACTGGTCGCTGCCGATCCTCAGCTCAAGGACAAGGTCAAAGTCGAGGTCTACCCCAACTCATCACTGTTCGGTGATGGCAAGGAGATGGAAGCGCTGTTGCTGGGCGACGTACAGATGCTGGCGCCATCGTTGGCCAAGTTCGAGCACTACAACAAGCAGGTACAGATCTTCGACCTGCCGTTCCTGTTCGACGATCTGGCCGCTGTCGATCGCTTTCAGCAAGGCCCACAGGGCAAGGCACTGCTGACTTCGATGGAAGACAAAGGTATTCACGGCCTTGCCTATTGGCACAACGGGCTCAAGCAACTGTCGGCCAACAAGAAAGTGTTGCTACCCAAGGACGCTCGCGGGCTCAAATTCCGCGTCCAGGCTTCCAGTGTGCTGGAAGAGCAATTCAAGGCCATTCGCGCCAACCCTCGCAAGATGAGCTTCGCCGAGGTCTACCAGGGCCTGCAGACCGGCACGGTCAATGGCACCGAAAACACTTGGTCCAACTATGAAAGCCAGAAGGTCAATGAGGTGCAGAAGTTCTTCACCGAAACCGACCACGGCCTGATCGACTACATGGTGATCACCAACGCCAAGTTCTGGAGCGGCCTGCCAGAGGATGTGCGCAGTGAACTGCAGGCGATCATGGACAAAGTCACCGTCGAGGTGAACAAACAGGCCGAAGCCCTCAACCAACAGGCCCGTCAGAAGATCGTCGACGCCAAGACCAGCGAAATCGACGTGCTGACGCCCGAGCAACGGGAACAATGGCGTGAAGCGATGCGTCCGGTCTGGAAAATGTTCTCCGACCAGATCGGTGCTGACCTGATCAAGGCCGCTGAGGCCTCCAACAAAGCGTCCTGACGTGCTGCCCTGGCCACCCGCATACGGGTGGCCTGTCTTTTCTGTCTGGAGAATCCTATGCAATCGCTCAGGCGAGTCTGGGAGCACTTCGAGGAAGGCATGATCGCCTTTCTCCTGGCCGCCATGACCTTGGTGACATTCACTTACGTGGCGCTCAACAACCTTTACACCCTGTTCTACACGCTCAGTGACCACTGGGCCTTCGCCAGCGATTTACTGCTGGGCATCGGTGACCACCTGATGGGCTACGCCCAGGAAATGACCTGGAGCATCGCCCTGACCAAAGCGCTGTTCGGCTGGTTGATATTCTTCGGCATCGCCTACGGCGTGCGTACCGCAGGGCACTTGGGCGTGGATGTGCTGGTGCGGCGCACGCCCAAACCAGTGCAACGGGTGCTGGCAATGATCGCCTGTGCCTGCTGCCTGGCCTACGCCGGGCTTTTCCTGGTGGCGAGCATCCGCTGGGTGAGCGCGGTACTGGTGGCGGGGATCGGCGCCGAGGACCTGGATCGCTATGGCATCAAGATCGGCCACATCGCGCTGATCGTGCCGTTTGGCTTCATCCTGGTGATCATCCGCTACCTGGAGATCCTCTACCGCCTATTCACCCACCGCCAGTCTGGCCTGGGCCTGGCTGACGAGGCCGCCGAAGCGAGCAAACTGGCCAATCCGGGTGAGGAGCACCACTGATGACGGTAATCTGCCTGTTTCTGTTGCTGTTCCTGTTCATGTTCCTCGGGGTGCCGATCGCCATTTCACTGGGCCTCTCGGGTGCGCTCTCTATCCTGATGTTCAGCCAAGACTCGCTGAGCTCGCTGGCGATCAAGTTGTTCGAGACCTCCGACAGCTACACCTTTCTGGCCATTCCGTTCTTCCTGTTGTCAGGCGCGTTCATGACCACCGGTGGCGTGGCGCAACGGCTGATCGATTTTGCCAACGCCTGCGTCGGGCACATTCGTGGTGGCCTGGCCATTGCAGCGGTGCTGGCCTGCATGCTGTTCGCCGCGTTGTCAGGTTCGTCACCTGCCACGGTAGCGGCCGTGGGCTCGATCGCCGTTGCCGGCATGGTGCGTTCGGGTTACCCGCGTGAGTTTGGCGCAGGCATCATCTGTAACGCAGGTACCCTTGGCATCCTGATTCCACCTTCGATCGTCATGGTGGTCTACTCGGCCGCCACCGAGACGTCAGTGGGCAAGCTGTTCATGGCAGGTGTGATACCGGGCATTCTGCTGGGGCTGGCGCTGATGGTGACCATCTATATCGTCGCGCGCATCAAGAAGCTCCCAGCACAACCGCGTGCCAGCTTTGCCCAGTGGCTGACCTGCGCTCGCCGCGCGTTCTGGGGCCTGCTGTTGCTGGTGATCATCCTCGGCGGTATCTACAGCGGTATGTTCACCCCCACCGAAGCGGCAGCAGTGGCGGCGGTGTATTCGGCGTTCATCGCGCTGTTCGTGTACAAGGACATGCGCATCAAGGACTGCCCGAAAGTTTTGCTGGAGTCGGGCCGACTGACCATCATGCTGCTGTTCATCATCGCCAACGCCATGCTGTTCGCCCATGTGCTGACCACCGAACAGATTCCCCAGCAAATCACCCAGTGGGTGATGTCCGAAGGGCTAACGCCCATCGGCTTCCTGATCATGGTCAACATCGTGCTGCTGGTGGCCGGCAGTTTCATGGAGCCGTCGGCGATCATCCTGATCCTGGCGCCGATCTTCTTCCCGATCGCGATGAAGCTGGGCATCGATCCGATTCACCTGGGCATCGTGATGGTGGTGAACATGGAGATTGGCCTGGTTCACCCACCGGTAGGGCTGAACCTGTTCGTCACCTCGGCGGTGACCGGGCTGACGTTAGGGCAGACGATACGCGCGGCCCTGCCTTGGCTGATGATCCTGCTGCTGTTCCTGGTGCTGGTGACCTATGTGCCGTTCATCTCGCTGGCCCTGCCGGAATGGCTGGGTATGCCATGAACCTCGGTTTCAAAGGTTGAGTCACGGGGTGTATCGACTGTTGCAAGTGCGTTTGCCTGCTCGATACACCCCTAGGGCTACGTCAGATCCCTCCTGCGGCCAGCAATTGGCTCATCACCCCCGCCAGGTCCTTGACCATCCTGTCTGCGGTGGGCTTGTGCACGATGACGATTTCATAGCTGTCGACCTCTGGCAGCCCTTGTTCAGGGCCCAGTACCCGGTGCTCGCCTGTTGCTGCGCGCGGCGGCAACAGGCTGATGCCCATGCCGTCGGCCACCGCAGCCTGGATACCACTGAGGCTTGAACTGGTGAAGCTGATCCGCCAGCGCCGGCCCATGCCTTCGATGGCATTGATCATGTCCTCGCGGTACAGGCCACGCGGTGGGAAGGTCACCAACGGGACCGGGTCCAGCTCGAATGCGGGGACGCGCGCACTGTCGATCCATTGCAAGCGCTCCGGCCAGCAGGCCACACCCTCGCGGCTGTTGCGCCGTTGCTTGAGCAGAACCAGGTCCAGCTCACCATTATCGTAGGCCTGGCTAAGGTCACGGCACAGCCCGCTGGTGACCTCGAGTTTGACCTGCGGGTGCTGGCGGCTGAAGGCTGACAGCGCATTGGTGGTGCGCCCACCGACGAAGTCCTCAGGCACCCCCAGACGTACCGTGACCCCAACCATCGCCCCGGCCAGGGCTTGCAGCATCTGATCGTTCAACGCCAGCATGTGTCGGGCATAACCGAGCAGGGTCTGGCCGGCATCGGTGGGCAATACGTCGCGGTTACCGCGTACCAACAGGCGGTGGCCGACCATATCTTCCAGGCGGCGAACTTTCTGGCTGATCGTCGATTGGGTCGAATGCAGGCGCGCGGCGGCGGTGGTGAAGCTGCCGCAGTCGGCCACCACTACCACGGCACGCAGCAGGTCGAGGTCGAACAGGGAGCTATTGGATTTGACGCTGATGGACATCGGGGTATTCAACAAATCAATGGCATGGTTGAGTTCTACCATGCCTCC
This sequence comes from Pseudomonas sp. KCJK9000, assembly GCF_046230725.1. Taxonomy (NCBI): domain Bacteria; kingdom Pseudomonadati; phylum Pseudomonadota; class Gammaproteobacteria; order Pseudomonadales; family Pseudomonadaceae; genus Pseudomonas; species Pseudomonas sp. KCJK9000. The sequence goes on from NZ_JBJJLN010000008.1 coordinate 144,667, forward strand.
AGTAGCCCGGCAACGCAGATGTCTAATCCCCCAGCGCCACCCCTTCGCGGCGCGGGTCAGCCCCACCCGCCCAGCCGTTGGTCGTTCGCTGGATGATCTGCATGCCGCTGGTCATGGTCAATGGCGTCACCTCGTGGCCCCAGGCAGCCAGCTGGCGGATCAAGGCCGCACTGGTCAGCCCTGCCTCCACCTCGGTGCCGGCGTTGCGGCTGCCGAAATTGGGCAGATTGGCCGCTTGCTGAGGATCGAGCCGCCAGTCCAGCAAGCCGATCAGCGCCTTGTTCACATAGCCGATGATCTGCGAACCACCTGGCGAACCAAGGCTTGCCAGCAGCTCGCCGGAGTCGCGGGCGAAGACCAGCGTTGGCGCCATCGCCGACAGCGGGCGCTTGCCCGGCTGTACACGGTTGGCCACGGGTTTACCGTTCTCGGCCGGCAGGAAGGAAAAGTCGGTGAGTTGGTTGTTCAGCATGAAGCCGCCGACCATCAGGTGCGATCCGAAGGCCGATTCCACCGATGTGGTCATGGCCAGCGCCTGGCCACTGTCATCGACCGCAGACAGATGCGATGTAGAAATGCGCAGTGGCGAGCGGTCTGGGGCCAATGCCAGATGGACGCCAGGTGGGGTACCTGGGCGCGCGTGCTTCATGCTGAACTCGCCCACCCCCTGGCTGCGCGCGGCGAGGTAGGCCGGGGCTAGCAACGCGCTGACCGGCACTGGCACATAATCGCTGTCGGCCAGGTACAGGGCTCGATCGGCGTAGGCCAGGCGCTCGGCTTCGGCAATCAGGTGCACGGCTTGCGGCGCCGGCTCCAGGCCAGCCACCGAGTCAACTTTGTGCGGCGGCAAATTGGCCAGGTCGTGCTGCGCCGAAGTCAGCTGTAGCGCCTGCAAAATACCCAAGGTCTGTAATACGGTTACCCCACCCGATGATGGCGGCGGCATGCCGCAAATGTTCCAGGCCTTGTAAGCGCCGCACAGCGGCTGGCGCTCCTTGGCCTGATAACCCTGCAGGTCTTCGAGGGATAGCATCCCGGCATTGGCGTGCTGACGCACCTGCGCCACCATGGCTTGGGCAATCTCACCGCTGTAGAAAGCCTCGACTCCCTGCTGTGCAATGCGCTGGAAAGTTCGGGCCAGGGCCGGGTTGCGCAACCGCGTGCCAACGGCCAAGGGCTTGCCTTCACGGTCCAGAAAGTAAGCCGCCATGGCCGGCGAGCGGGCAATCGACGGGTCACCGGCAATGAGCGTGTGCAGGCGCGGGGAAACGGTGAAGCCTTCGCGCGCCAAGGCAATGGCCGGCGCGAACAGGTCCTTCCACGGCAGGTTGCCATGCTGATCGTGGGCCAGTTTCAAAGCCCGCAGTACACCCGGCACACCCACCGAGCGCCCGCCAATTTGCGCTGCGCGAAAGGCCATGGGCGAGCCGTCGGCTTGCAGGAACAGGCGTTCGGTCACCCCAGCCGGTGCAGTTTCGCGGCCGTCGTAAGCCTGCACACGCTGGCCATCCCAGTACAGGATGAAGCCGCCGCCGCCTATGCCACTGGACTGTGGCTCGACCAGGGTCAGCACCATTTGCATGGCAATGGCCGCATCGATGGCACTGCCACCGGCCCGCAGCATCGCTCGCCCGGCCTCGCTGGCCAAAGGGTTGGCGGCCGCCACCATGTGCCGACTGGCACGCACCGGCTGCAGGCCGCTGCGGTAACCGGACTCAAGCTCCGGCGGGGTGGCCAGCACTTGGTCGGCCCAGGTGCCGCCACTGCACGCTGCGAGGCAAATGACAGTGAGCAGGCGCTGCACTAACAAGGCACTACGGTACATCGGCTCGCATCCTTTCATGTGTCAGCCAACTGGGTTCAATGCGCTTTGAGCGCAGCTTCGATCGTCGCCACATCGATTTTGCCCATGTTCATCATCGCCTCGAACGCGCGCTTGGCTGCGGCCTTATCGGGGCTGGTGATCGCTTGCAGCAGAACGCGCGGGGTGATCTGCCAGGCGATACCCCACTTGTCCTTGCACCAGCCACACACGCTCTCACTGCCGCCGTTACTGACGATGGCCTGCCAGAACCGATCGGTTTCGGCTTGGTCCTCGGTGCAGACCTGAAACGAAAACGCCTCGCTGTGCCTGAACGCCGTACCGCCGTTAAGCCCTACACAAGGTATACCCATCACGGTGAACTCGACGGTGATCACCTCACCGGCCTTGCCCGCTGGAAAGTCGCCAGGCGCATGATGCACGGCCACGACTTGGCTGTTTGGAAACGTACTGGCGTAGAAGTTTGCCGCTTCTTCGGCATGCTTGTCGAACCACAGGCAGATCGTGTTTTTGGCAATCATGACAGCGCTCCATTGCACTTTGGAAAACCCTGAGTCTGGTCTGTTAATGCTGTTCACTTAAGCATTTGAGTTCAGGGTTGGGGTCGAAAAATCCGATACC